>NZ_KV817517.1:45934-122849 GCF_001814685.1 Prevotella sp. HMSC077E09
GTTTTTTCTTTTTCTTCTTTTTATCGAGTGTGTTGTAAACCTCCGCAGGGACAGTACCATGAGTCTGGAACAATCCCAATCCTCCTTCGATGAGGTCGTTGGTAATTTCGCTCGTAACACTTACAACATTAGATATGAGGTTTATCATTCCTTGTGTCTGCTGTTCGTGTTCCCTGTTATTCTGTTGCAGAGCAAAGTCTATTTTAGAATAGCTGAAATTCCTATCTACCTTAGAGCCATTGAAATGATAGCCATTCTTTTCAAAGATGATACCCTGCACTTCTTGCGAGTTACCTTTATACTTAAAGTGGACATCAATATCTTGCTTTTTCAAGTGAGCAAGAAGATCTTTCCAATTCCTGCACCGAGCAATTTCTGCTTTCAATGCCTGATAGATTTCATATTTGGTCTTATCGGGTTCTTTCAAGCGGTGTTCCTTGACTTTCTCCTTGCCATCGGCAAAGTATAAACTGTATTTTGTGGTCAGTTCCTTACAAATCATCTCGCTCCTGAATCTGTCGTTACGGTCAGAGATAGTCTTGCCGTTGTTATCTATCCGATTAAAAGCGATATGAATATGTGGGTGCTCCTTATCGAAATGGCGACCGATAATATACTGCGTATCTTTTATCCCCATCTTCTCCATATACTTACGAGCCGTCTGTACCATGAACTCGTTGCTTAATTTGAAAGAATCCTGCACAGAGAAACTCAGAGAGATATGGCCAACAACCTTACCCACTCGTGGATTAAGTTTCGTCTGATCAATGAAACTTTGGACAATATGGTTGATACTGTCTATTCTCACTCCGGAACTGTCTATAAGTTCCGTTCCTTTCTTCGGGTCAAGGATGTAATTGATTACACCCTTGAAGCCCGAACCTTTCATTATCTTTGCAATCATCTTCGTATCAGATTTAGGATTTCATCAATCTTGCCAATAATGGTTTTATGGAAAGGAGCAACTGAATGAAACCCTTCCGCATTGGCACGATGTGCCAACTGATTGAGATTATTTGCCATTCCACACAGCTTGCGGATGAAGTCTGCTTGCTCTACGGTCAGTCGTTCAATGACATTTCCTTTATCAAGAACTTTTCTTACAAACTCACTCATGGTTACTCCTGCGTTTTTGGCTTTGCCTTTGAGCGTATAGTAATCCTGCGTATTCAGTTTCACCGTGATACGATATTTCTTCTTTTCGGCTACGCCCTTGGTTGGACGACCACCTTTTTTATATTCTGTTTTTATCATACTTGTTTCTTTAATTTGATTTGATGGAGACCAGCGGGATAATCTTCTGCAACGACTGTCAGGAGGTGGAGCAAGTGGTTTTGGTATGCCCAAAACATAAACTTGCTCCCCGAAAAACATATCATGCAAAACAATTCCCGCAATCATAGCTTAATCCCTTTGGCTTTCTTGACTTCTGCTTTCTCTGAATGCTTGGCTTCGGCACACAGATACTCATTTAAGTCCTTGTAGCCATTGTATAAAGTTGAAGCATCCGCAACAGAATTTTTTAATTCCATTGATAATTGCAGATAGGCATTTCTTCCTGCATCGTCATTGTCCAAGAAGCATTGAACGCTGTCATAGCGTGATAATCTTTCTACTGCCTTATGAATATTCGTCACAGAATTGAGTACCAAACAATCCTGTTGCCTTAGACTTGTATTCTGTGGATCCTCTTTCTTTTTCAGTGTCATGAATGAGAGGAAGTCCACGAAACCCTCGAAAAGAAAATATGCTTTCTTTGGCTCGTCGGCATAGAAGTGGCTGATGTCTTTCGGTGCAATGCAGCCTTTAAAGAATGGATTGCGCAATTCATAGCCACCTGCTATGTTGGGAAAGCCTATACCGAAGTAGTGTCTGCTATTGGAATCATAATGAAGTTCCTTACATACAGAGGCAGCCACCTCTATGTCAATACACCTGTCCTGAAGATACCTTGTCAAAGCTGGGTGAGATAAAGGAAGTATTTGTAAATTCTCAAAAGAGCTTGTTCGCTGTCCAGCCTTAATGTCTGCAAATGATGTAGAAAATGTGGACGTACAGTTGGGAACATTATCCTCTATCTTGCGAATGAGATACGACACATCAGAGGATTTGTAGAATAGTTCTGCCAAATCTATGATGTTTCCTCCCTTACCAATACCGAAATCGTACCATAGGTTACGATCGGTGTTTACCTTGAATGAAGCATGGCTCTCCTGACGAAAGGGAGAAAGATACCACAGCTTGTTGCCTTGTTGCTTAGTGGGAGTATATCCCAGACTTGCAAGAAAATCCTGCAACTTTATCGTTTTAATTTCTTGTATGTTCATATTACAACGAAGTTGGATGGTTTGAAAAATTGATGATTTGATGAAAATGCACGTAACCATTTCATAACAAATAAATTACTTGCTCATCATGGTTTCATCACCGGACTTACCAAAAGAAAAATATGTATTTCTCTTTTGGCCAGTATCGTCTTTTCCTATCATCATTTTTTCATACTGATGAGTGGAAAGATGAACCAAATAGGCATTGACAATCAATCTGTTATATATACCTTTCATCATTTCATCAAAATAATGATTAAATGTCTGTGAGTTGTTCTTTGGTTACGGTATAGTACCTGCCTGTGCGCTTGATGGGTGAGTAGTTTCGCAAACTGTTGTAGTCCATCTGGTAGGTGAGATAAGTCAGCGTGTTGGAAGCAGGGGAGAGTTTCCATATATCCTGCACAATCCTGCGGACTTGGCTTTTGTCAGCCTTGCATCCTGTGTTGTTCAGCAAGCACACCATATCATTGATACAGAATGAAAGTTCGGCAACAACCATCTACTCCATTATCTCCAAACAGAGTTCGGACATTTCCAACTCAATCTTATTGCGGTTGCTGCGGATAATGCGCTGCAAGGCTGGCGTAAAGGTCAGCTGGGGCGCAAACCACATACGGCTCTCTTTGTTAGTAGATAATGTGCGGTGCTGTAGGAAATAGAGAAAGGCTGGAATTTCGGCTTTCAACTTTTGTAGAAAGTCAGTATCGTCGCTTTCCAGACGATTTATCTTCCTGACCCAATATCGGGTTTCTCCCACGTCAATGATAACAGGGAGTAACTCGTTATTGGAACATAGCACGAACTTGGCAAAGAAGGAGATTTCATCTCGGTCTTTACCCTTTGCTTCCACCTTATAGGAAAGTGTTGTGCTAAGGTTTTTCAATCTTTCACTATCTTCTCTACGGTTAAGCAATACTTCATCCACCACAATAAGTAGTTTACCTGCCGAGTCTGCGTTAAACTGACTGCGAAAATCCTCGTTGGTATTAAACGTTACATTGTTTTGGAAAACAGCTTTGAGAAAATTAAGGAAAGTACTCTTGCCCGTATTACGTTCCTCTGATACCATTAGGAGAATAGGAAGTTTCTGCACTGGTTGGAGATAGAGCAACTGCAAGTAGTCCATGCCCAACTCATACTGCTCACCGAAGATATGTCTTATCAATGATTCAATATGCAGAAAATCTCCTTCTTTTGGCTGATGCTCTATCGGTTCATAGAGATTTAGGAACTTGTCAACCACTGGTTGGTAGTTGACATGATTAGGAACTGTGCAGAAACCATCGTACTTTGGAACAGTAGCCAGAAAATCCTTGCCATAGTCCTGGCGTAGCGTTTCATTATTCCACACTATACGCTTCTTGGCAAAGCCGCCATTGATGCGTGGTTGATTCACAATCTTGTACAATGTTGTACCAACACGAATGAAATTCTCGTTTTCCATAGCCTTACTTCTGCATTAAAGGTTTGCTACCCATAATATATCTCTGTGCTTCTTGGGCTATTTGCGCAGAAGTCTTGATTGGATTCTGACGCAGCCATGCTTCGAGTTCTGCTTTCTCAAAATAAAGCATCTTACCTTGTGGCTTATAATGAGGAATCAGATTGCCCGATGTGAGTTTGTAGAGATAACTCTTTGAGAGGTTTAAAAATCTGCTGGCTTCTTCAAAACTCAACACATTCTTATTCATGAATACCATTTGTTCGAGTTCTTCAACTCGAGTTTCTAATGTCTTGTTCATATTGAAAACATTTTGAATTAAACAATATGAAGGTGCACCTTCGTTAATTATTTGTTAACGAGGGCAAAATTAGAAACGATAAAAGTAAATGACGTTGAGCAATGTTTGAGGTATCAACCTATGCTCAACCTTTTTTCAGTTGTTTGATGTATTTATCAATGGTTTCCCATCCTTTCGGCTGCTTCATATTGATTTGGTCTGTTGCAGTGGAAAGGTCGGTGCGTGTCAGTGTCGTATCTTTTGTTTTTCCCAAGACAAGTTCATTACGCGCAATCGCAGATTGCCATTCATCAGTAATGAATCCTCGAAGATTAAGACTTTGCATAAGATATGCCAGCTGGCGATTGTTGTTTGATTTCAAAACACCTTTTAGTTTACAAGCAAAAAAGTCTTTGAGTATCTTGGCAGATATGTGGGTCGTGAATAATTGGATTTCGTTGATGCAAGCGGTAAGAATCTCAATTTGCTCATCTGTAAAATCGGATTGGAATGGATTTGTTCCTTTACCAACGATGACAGGTTTCTTTTTCTGCTCACATGGTTCATCGTTTACCAAGACAGAAGAGCGAGACCGATCAGTTTGTACCTCTGTCAATTCAATTCGTTCTATTTCTGCCATGAGATATTTTGCGTATCGTTCATATAGAATTGCATCAACAAGATACGAGAACATCGGCAGGACATCATTATATAAGGTGTGTGTCTCAATGTATTTCGCATATTCAAACGAAGATACAGAGAATGAGGCATATTTCTGTTTTTGTTCTTTGGTCAGTGATTCAAAGAAGGAGCTTTCCCACAAAAAGTCATCATCGTTGTAATATTCCTCTACACATGCAAGAGCAGGAAAATTCAGATAAATAGAAGAAAGTTCATCAGTTACTCTGATATATTCTTTTTGCAAAATCTCTTTGAACTGTATATTGTTGATGCAACCTTTCTTCCTCAGAATATTTCCAATGAGCACATTGTAGGTTTGAGTAATGCAATAGCTTAATATTCGTTGAATACTGTCAAGCTGTATCTTTAGATTGTCATTTTCCATTTTTGCAATTTTCTAAGATAGGTATTGTTTACAAAGATAGGGCATTCGTTGGAGAAAAAGCCAAGAAAGGGAATGAAACAGAATAAAAGGGAAGAATTGTTGTTAATTAAATATAAATCTAAGTGGCGATAAACTATAAAAATACAGCTTTCAAATGGTTTTGTTAGAAAGTACACTTTTAGTACATGCCGAAAAAGAAAAATCCCTTGCAAATCAGTAATTTACAAGGGATTTGTAGTACCCAGACCCGGGATCGAACCGGGATGGATTGCTCCACTGGTGTTTGAGACCAGCGCGTCTACCGATTCCGCCATCTGGGCATAACGCTTTTTCAAAGTTGTTGCAAAGGTACAACTATTTTCTGAACTGCCAAATATTTAGAGAATAAAAGTGTTCTTTTTGTGTAAGGTTTCCATAAAAAAGCAAAAAGACTTTGATTTTACGTTTTTAATATCTAACTTCGTTAAATAAATAAGGAACTTACAATGAACAAGACCTTAACCAACTTTTACTGTGTGATTCTTGCTGGTGGAAAAGGGCGCCGACTCTGGCCATGCAGTCGAGAACATTTTCCCAAACAGTTCATCGATTTCTTTGGCGTGGGATGCACACAGCTTCAACAGGCCTTTGAACGTTTTGTGAAGATTCTTCCCAAGGAGAATATTTACATCAACACTAACGAAACATATCTTGACTTAGTTCACGCACAGTTGCCAGAAGTGGCTGATGACCATATCATGGCTGAGCCTATCTATCGTAACACAGCACCAAGCGTAGCCTGGGCCACCCACCGCATTGCCCACATCAATAAAGATGCTTGCCTGATAGCTGTACCTTCCGACCAAACCGTTCTCAATGAAGATGTGTTCCGAAGCGATTTATTGGAAGCTCTTGAGTTTGTGAGTGACAACGATTGTCTGCTCACCATGGGCGTCAGGCCCACACGTTCTGAACCGGGATATGGCTATGTGCAGTTAGGCGAACACAGTGGAATTGATGATATTTTCAAAGTTCAGTCGTTCATAGAAAAGCCCAAACGCGAATTTGCACACATGCTCATGGAGAGCGGAGAATGGTATTGGAATACGGGCATCTTTCTTTCCAATGTTCATTTCCTCAAAGAAAGTCTCAGTAATCAGCTCCCCCCTGTGCTGCGAACTTTCGATGACAGTAACCCCGAATGGACCATTACTGCTGAAGAAGCCTTCATGAAAGAAAACTTTCCTTCCTATCCCAACCTCTCCATCGACTTCAGCATACTCGAAAAGTCCGACCATGTCTATCTGAAGAAATGCGACTTCGGATGGGCCGATATGGGTACATGGCATGACATCTACGAGGCCTCTCAGAAAGGAGATGACGACAATGTAATCATCAATTCCGATGTCTATATAGAGAACTCCCACAACAACATCATCAAAATCCCTAAAGATCGTTTAGCGGTCATCAACGGGCTGGATGGCTACATCGTCGCCGAAGAAGGCAATGTACTGCTGATTTGCAAAAAAGAAGACTCCTCGGCACTTATCCGCAAGTATGTGGCCGAAGTTCAGATGAAGAAAGGAAACGATTTTGTTTAATATCACGCCATTACGCTTTATTAATAAATAATCGATGCTAAGAAATTTCTTCAGCGATATCGTGTTCCGCATGATAAGCCTGTTGTTCCTCCACACGGGAGCTATTCTGCAGTGTACTTTTATTTGACAACGTACAGATCGCCAAGGCCGTTAGAATTGTTTACATACTAAAGTTATTCAGAACAAGCGTATGTGTAATGTGCTCAAGAAGACGCTGTCTACTACTCCCCTCTCCTTGGAGAGGGGTTGGGGGTGAGGCTTCTCTTCACCGGATACCACACTGCTACCCAGCCCACAACAATCACTGTGAGGAAAATCAGCGCCACATCATCATAATGAACGCTGACAGGATAGGCGTTAATAACAAAACTCCCACTGCTACTGCCGAGCGATACAAGCCCATATTGCTGTTGCAACCAACAGAGTAGCAACCCCAATCCAATACCGATAATTGCCCCGAAAGCCGAAATCAAACGGCCTTCGAACAAGAAAATCTGTGAAATCTGACGGTCATTGGCACCGAGATTACGCAGTGTAACCACGTCTTCTTTCTTGTCGATAATCAACATCGAGAGTGAACCGATGATGTTGAAGCATGCCACAATAAGAATGAATGTAAGGAAGATATAGGCGATATATTTCTCAATCTGCATGATCTTGAAGGTGTCGGCCTGCTGCTCAAAGCGGTCCATCACCTTATATTTTGTACCTCCAATCTCCTGCATTTCCTTCTTCACGGCATCAAGGTCGCTACCATCTTTGAGTCTGAACTCAAGCGAGGAAAGACGTCCTTGCTGCCCGAAGAGGTTGCGGGCAAAGGCTATCGGTGCAATGATATAGTTCTTGTCGTACTTGCTTTGATTGACCGAGAACACCACACCAGGCGACAACAGTGAGTCAACAACAAAGGCTTCGCTTGGATTAGTGGCGTCAAACTGCCCCTCTTTCTGTGGAGCATAGATGCGAAGATAGTCTCCAAAGCGTGCACCTGTGCCCAAAGCAGCAGCCAATCTGATGCCCATGATGCCGTATTGCAGGTTGCCTGCGTGCAGACTATACGTACCGTCGCCAAACAAGATGTCTTTAATGTGGGTCAACTGATCGAAGTTATCGTCGACACCTTTAACGATAACCATCGCCTGATGGTCTTGATAGATAGCCAAAGCCTGGTCTTCCACACTCTCTGTCGCCACATCAACCTCGGGCAAAGCCTTCATCTTCGCTAATAAAGGGTCGTCACTCGGGGCGGTTTTACCCTGCGTAGGCACCACTTCGAGCTGTGGATCGAAGTTTGTGAAGAACGTAGCAACGAGGTCGTGAAATCCATTGAAGACGCTAAGCACTATCACGAGTGCCATTGTAGCCACAGCAACTCCAATCACCGAGATAACAGATATCACGTTGATAGCATTCGTACTCTTCTTCGAAAAGAGATAGCGTCTGGCAACATATAAAGGGAAATTCATAAAAGAAAAACTCGCTTAACCTCCTCTTATACCCTTAGTTTACTTTTTCAGCAATTCATCTATCCTCTCAATATAATCCAAACTGTCGTCTATGAAGAAGCGAAGTTCAGGAATGATGCGCAGTTGATTGTGGACACGGCGCCCCAGTTCATAGCGTATCGTCTTCATGTTGGCCGTGACATTCCTGACGATTTCTTCGCCCTTCTCACTTGGAAAGACACTTAGGTAAGCCGTACAGATGCTCAAATCGGGACTGATTTTCACACGCGTAACACTCACCATAACGCCATGCATCATACGAGTTTGCTCCTGAAAGATTATTGCCAATTCTTTCTGAAGGAGTCTTGATATACGATTTTGTCTTGTTTCTTGCATAATATCATGTATTTTTTCCTGTTATATGGAAATTGTTGACAGGCCGCTACGACAGTTTGATTTCATACTGACAAAGGCCGTTATATCTTCTGCAAAGATAATTATTTTTCTGTTCACTCCATGTTTATCCCTCAAGTTTTTGCATGTAACGCATGAAATAGAAACTATAAGAACAAAGATTAAAGAGGATTTTAAGGTGAGGAAAAACAATCATGTTGCATTGCTTTTTTGTAAACTTTCATACACATAAAAACAGCCTTTGAAAAATCATCAAATAGAAAATCAAAAGCAAGAAAATGGAGTAAAAAAGAGGATTTCATTGACAATGCGATCCAATATTCAGCAGATTGCACTGCAATTTGCGTCATTTCACACGCTCAGATGCATCATAATACCGTGCGACATGACGCAAAATAGGCCGTAAAATGCGTCAAAATACAGCGTTTTTCTATGTCGAAATTACAGTCGATTACATTCAAATTGTCTTATCTCTTTGATTATCAGAGATATCCTTAAAGGGCTCAAAACTCGGCTGTTTGCGTCCTGCTGTTTTTTATTTTCCAGCAAGGCCACTCTTAAAAGGGTGTTTGTAATAAAAACAGATGCTTTTAGTCAGTGAGAAACCATAATATTTACATCCTTTAATTCCTACGCCTTTGCGTGCCATTTTCATGGGAAAAACAAAGGTTCGAGCATTGTGTGTTCTCTGTAGAAAAGGATAATAAATAGCTTCTCGAAATAAAACTGAACAGAAAAACACAATGCTGAAAGGTGGATTGCAATATATGATGCAGTTCGATTTGAACCTTATTCTATACCATTTCCCCAGAAATTATCTTCGGATTCCCCAGAAATCATCTTCGGGAAAAATTGTATAGAGGCTGCAAGGATTTGTGGGTAGCCTTACAGTTTCTCGCCGTAGCACAAGTCGCCGGCGTCACCAAATCCGGGAACGATGTATTTGTGTTCGTTCATTCCAGGGTCTACGGCTGCACACCAAATCGTGGTCTTATCCTCGGGGAAGGTTTTCTTGATATGGTCAATGCCTTCAGGAGAGGCGATGACACAGCATACATGGATTTGCTTCGGCGTGCCTTTGGTGAGGAAAGCCTTATAGCCTAATTCCATACTTCCACCCGTGGCAAGCATCGGGTCGGCAATGATGAGCGTCTTTCCATCGATATTCGGTGTGGCAAGGTATTCGACATGAATGCCAACCTCATGGTGCTCGGCATCCTTATATTCGCGATAAGCGCTCACGAAAGCATTGCCGGCATGGTCGAAAATGTTGAGGAAACCATTGTGAAATGGCAGGCCGGCACGGAAAATTGTGGCAAGAACAATCTTGTCGGTAGGCACGTTAATGCGTGAAACACCTAATGGAGTTGTGACATCCTTGGCTTCATAACTGAGCGTCTTCGATATTTCGAAAGCCTCGAATTCGCCAATGCGCATAATGTTGTTTCTGAAAAGAAGACGGTTTTTCTGATAGTCAACATCTCTCATTTCGGCCAGATACTGATTGATGATGCTGTTTTGCTCGGAGAAATTTACAATTTTCATAGATCGTATTAAATGATTTGTGCAAAGTTATGTAATTCTCTCCGCTTTTGCAAAGTGAGTTTTGCAAATGTGTTTTCAGGGCTGCTTTTTTTTATATCTTTAACCTAAAAAGGATGCAAAAGCGCTTATTTTTCGAGATTGAATGTTGGCATATATTCTTTTTTTCTTTAACTTTGCGGTGATAAAATTCAAAGATAAAATCATTCACAAACTTAATTTCATAACTTAAATACATTTTAGAAATGGCAAAGTTTGACAAGTCTGTACTTGAAAAGTACGGTATCACAGGTACTACAGAAGTACTTTACAATCCTTCTTATGAAGTGTTGTTCAACGAAGAGACCAAAGAAGGTCTCGAAGGTTTTGAGGTAGGTCAGGAAACAGAGCTTGGCGCAATCAACGTTAAGACAGGTATCTACACAGGTCGTTCTCCTAAGGACAAGTTCATCGTTGATGATGAGACTTCTCACGATACAGTATGGTGGGACTCTGAAGAATACCACAACGACAACCATCGTGCAACTAAAGAAGCATGGGCTGCTGTTAAGGAAATCGCAAAGAAAGAACTTTCCAACAAGCGCTTGTTCGTGGTTGATGGTTTCTGCGGTACACACAAAGACACCCGCATGAAAATCCGTTTCATCGTTGAAGTTGCATGGCAGGCTCACTTCGTTACGAACATGTTTATCCGTCCGAAGAATGAGGCTGACTTCGATCAGGAGCCTGACTTCATCGTTTACAATGCTTCCAAGGCAAAGGTTGAGAACTACAAGGAACTCGGTCTGCACTCTGAGACAGCTGTTGTCTTCAATGTAACTTCAAAGGAACAGGTAATCATCAACACCTGGTATGGCGGCGAAATGAAGAAGGGTATGTTCTCTATGATGAACTACTTCTTGCCATTGAAGGGCATGGCTTCTATGCACTGCTCTGCCAACACCGACATGAACGGTGAGAACACCGCTATCTTCTTCGGTCTCTCAGGTACCGGTAAGACTACGCTTTCAACTGATCCTAAGCGTAAACTCATCGGTGACGACGAGCACGGATGGGATGACAAGGGCGTCTTCAACTTTGAAGGTGGCTGCTATGCAAAGGTTATCAACCTCGACAAGGAGTCTGAACCAGACATCTATGGTGCTATCACCCGCGACGCTCTTCTTGAGAACGTAACCGTTGACAAGAATGGCAAGATTGACTTCTGTGATAAGAGCATCACCGAGAACACTCGTGTTTCTTATCCTATCTACCACATCAAGAACATTCAGCGTCCTGAGTCTCAAGGCCCAGCTGCTAAGCAGGTTATCTTCCTTTCAGCTGATGCTTTCGGCGTATTGCCTCCAGTATCCATCTTGAACGCAGAGCAGACGAAGTACTACTTCCTCTCTGGTTTCACAGCAAAGTTGGCTGGTACAGAGCGTGGTATCACAGAACCTACACCGACATTCTCTGCTTGTTTCGGTCAGGCTTTCCTCGAACTGCATCCAACAAAGTATGCTGAGGAATTGGTGAAGAAGATGGAAAAGAGTGGCGCTAAGGCTTACTTGGTTAATACTGGCTGGAATGGTACGGGCAAACGTATCTCTATCCGCGACACACGTGGTATCATTGATGCCATCTTGAACCACTCAATTGACAACGCTCCTACAAAGACTATTCCTTATTTCAACTTTGTAGTTCCAACGAAGTTGGAGGGTGTGGCAACTGAAATCCTCGATCCTCGCGACACTTACAAGAATGCTTCTGAGTGGGAAGAGAAAGCTAAGGATTTGGCTGCCCGCTTCATCAAGAACTTCAAGAAGTATGAAAGCAACGCAGCAGGTAAGGCACTCGTTGCTGCAGGTCCACAGCTGTAAGATTAAAGTTGAAAGCCTCTTTTGCTCTTCCATAGAAGAAGAAGCAAGAAAGCTGACTATATTTGACCTTGCAATGGTTCATCCATTGCAAGGTCTTTTTCGTATCAAGGGGGATCTCTTTCCTACCTAACCCAATAGAAGGTGATTGGAAATCATTGAATAAAAAAAGTGCCAGACAATAATCTTGTCTGGCACTATGTATTTTTAGAAAGTAGAGGTCGTGTCCCTACTCCTATTTCATAATGAAGATGAAAGAGAGAAAGAGACTGACCTATAAGGATGAAACTTTAGAATACGAACTGCAAACGGGCCTGGACTTCGTGGAAGTTCTTGTCGTGAGGCAGGAAGTCTTTGGTGAGATGATGATAGGTATAGTCGACCATCACCTGTGCAAACTTGTTGAAACTATAGTTCAAGCCAAGGGTATAAGAACGCACTGTGCCACCGCCAACACTGGTAGATTTGTAAGGCCAGTCGGCCATATAGCCGTCCGGATAGTACTGGTTGCGGCCTGCAGAGTAGTATTCTCCCTTCACGATATCGTTCAGACCAGTGTAGTTGAAACGGCCGACAATCTCGAGTGAGCGGCCACTCAATCCCCGAAGTACACCCTCGTTCTTGTCGTAGCTGTAAGGATTGCCAAAGACCATATAGCCTGCTTCGATATATCCCCCATGGAAGTTGTTGGCGCGGAGAGGATTGGCTGCAATCCAAGCATCAAGTGTTCCCCAGGTGTCAATGTTGTTGTTGCTCGCATCAAAGAGTGTCTTTGAGTCGCGTTTCTTCGTAACGTGCTTGTACATATACTCACCACGGACGAACATCTTCTGGTTGTGATAGAGTGCTTCCACACCTGCATCAAGCACATTCTCGGCCCAAGGCAGTTCGCAAGAGACAAACTGTTCGTCTTCATCAACAAAAGTTTCCATGGTCTGTCCGAGTTTCAATGTCTTCTTCAGCACATTGTTTTCAGTGACACCGCCACCCACATGCTGATAGCGAATGTTACCACCTACGGCTAAAGTCTGGTTCTCATCGATGACAGGACGATAGAGATAGCGTCCTGCAAGCACGAGTCCATTGTAGCCTGCGTCAATCTTGTTATATTGGTTTTCGGTAAATACACCCTGATAGGCAAAGAAGTGATCATTGGTATATTTATAGGTGATACCAAGCTCACGGCCTTCACCGAGTGCATTGGCTGCACCGGCACGCGAGATGAAATGATAGCTGCCGAGTGACGTGTTGCGTGCCATTGAACCTGCGGGGTCGTTATAATAGCCACCTTTTATGGCGTGACGACCACCGTTATTATCGTCCTTTGCATACTGCAGGAAGATGTTTTTCTGGCTGAACTTACCGCCCCCGAAGCCGAAGTCAGCATAGAAATACCAGTTTTGGTAGGTCAACGAGGTGCGGATACGTGCGTCGGTGATAGCTGCTCCGCTCTGCATTGGGGTGAAGTCTGTATGATAATAGGCAGCATCGGCCATGAAGCGAGCTCCTACTGTGAAATGAAGGTCTTCGGTCTTATTGTCGATAGTAACGGTCGGTTTAGAGTCGAAGTCCTGTGCGTTTGCTGACAATGCAGTGAAAGCCAGCAGAGGCATCAATATATATTTCTTCATATTCGTTTCTTACTTTGATTGTTTGATGGTATTGTTGTTCCTGTTTAATAGCCTAAAGCATCGAGTACAGCATCGGCATTCGGAACCTTTGAAGGTGCCTGCGAGTTGTCGTAAAGCTGTCCGGGGTGGAAAGGATTAGTGAGTTTCGCATTGCAACGGAAGCCGTTTTCAATCATATAATGGAGTGAAATCTCAGAGCGATTGGTGAAATACCCGTCCATATAGACCGGATGTGTGTCGGGTTCCTTGAATGTTGTATAAGCAGTGGGCTGCACAGTCACATTGAGCAGATCGTCAAATTCTGTTGGGTTCTTTCCCCAGAAGTTTACGTAATAGCCCATGTTGCGCTTCATCTGTGCATCCGAATCAAACGAATAAGGATGGTTAAGCATGCCCGCCTTGCGAATCATATAGGCCTGCCAGGGCTTATTCATTTCGGGATAGTTGTTTGGTGCGCCCGAAATTGCCGGCCCGATGATGTGTGCACCATTGTCTTCGGCATACTTGATGAAGTCTGCATAGCCTGTAGGAGTGTCGTAAGCAATATCAGTTGCATAAGGAGGCTTACTTATCCAAAGCAGGAAACACATAGGCACTTTTCCCTTGAACACACCGTAAGCGCGATGCAAGGCATCGAAAGAGAAGGTCTGAAGAACAACCTTTCCATTGGTGTTGCCCACGTTAACCTTACCGCCTACATAGAATTGATTGCCGGCACTCTCAGGTTTAGTGATAATGTTCCAACCCCACTCATCAAGAATGTTATAAACGCGAATCTCGATATCTTTAGGGTTAAGCCACGACTCCTTGAATTCAGGATAGATGCCAGGACGGTTGCCGTTGTCGGCCGGGTCATTCATATAAGCCGCAGAACCGTTCTTGTCACCGAAGCTATATTCAACGAAGTCCATGTATTTGGCAGCCTTACTGCCCACTACACTTGGCTCATCACATTTCACAGCAGCCTTGGCCGCTTTGTATATTTCGCCCAAGGTCATGTTCTGATATTCCGCTTTGACCTTGTACGTAAGCACGCGACGGCCATTGGCATCACGTTTGAGTTTCTTACCCATGGCATAGTTAATCTGATCCTGCAAAGCAGAAACATACAGACCATCTGAATACTGGATAGAAGGAACTCCGTTGGCATCGTATATCACTTTGCCGTTATGCTTTGCCGCAAATGAAGCACGTTCCTGTTCAGGTGTAGCGTCATTGAACCACTTACCGGCATCAAGCATCAGCAATTCTGCATAATAATAAGATAAGGTGTAGTTCGAACGGAAGTCCTTCTTGTCGCGCTGATACTGCTCTTCAATATCCTGCTCCGTGAAATGCTGAGTGCCGTCGGCATTGCGGAAGCTGCGATAGAAGTCCTTACGGATAGTCGGAACCTCATCAGAGAACACGTCTTCGATGTTTGTAGTGCGCTTCAAATTCTCATCATGGTTGGCAAGTACCACTCCGTCCTTTGTGGCCTGCAGGTCACTTTCCAAATAGTCTGCGCCCATGTTTCGTGCCCATCGCCACGCAGCTTCGGTCTCTTCAGGAGCCCAATAGGTGGAACCACGGTGTGCCATACAAGCATAAAGAGGCACATAGTCACGAACTTTAGCCATCTCCGGAGAAATCTGCTGCACTGCAATACGCTTTGCATCTGTGTTCTCATTGGTGAACTCCTGCTCATCAGAACAAGAGGACAGGACTGATACGGCTGCTACTCCCAAGAGTCCTAATCTGTAAAGAGTCTTCATCTTTCTTTTGGTTTTAGTTGTTTATTGTTTATGATAATGTCAAATTTACTTGTCTTCTTTCTGTGTTTTCTTTGCTAAATACTGTTCCTCACGATAGGTCAAGCCCATGAAAAGGATAGAGAACAGACAGGCAACTATCAGAAGAATGAATGTCCAATTCCACCCGGCAGCCTCTGCCACATAGCCAATAACGATGTTGGCCAGCAGTGCCGTACCGAGCACATAGCCCATGAAGCCCGTCAATCCGGCTGCTGTGCCAGCTGCATTCTTGGGTGCAAGGTCAAGCGCTTGTACGCCAATAAGCATCACGGGGCCGTAAATCAGGAAGCCGATGGCAATCAGACAGCCGATAACTACATTCACATTGTCAATGTTCTGCCAATAGACTACGATTGCAACTGCCACGAGAATCATGAAAAGAATCGTGGGTAAAGCACGGCGACCATGGAACACTTTATCTGAAAGCCAACCGCAAATGATGGTTCCGGGAATAGCTGCCATCTCATAGGCAAAGTAGGCCCAACCTGCACTCTTGATGTCGATGCCGCGCTCGGTAAGGATAGTCGGTGCCCAATCTAAACAGCCATAGCGCACCATATAGACGAAAGCGTTGGCAAAAGCTATGTACCAAAGGAACTTATTACTCAATACAATCTTGAAGATTTCCTTTGTAGAGAGCACTTCTTCAGCTTTTTCAGAGTAGTTCTTTGAAGCCGAACCACTCCATTTCTCAATGGAAGGCAGACCGCAAGACTGTGGTGTATCGCGTATCATACTATAGGCTAACAAGGCTATCAGAATAGCCACAGCAGCTGGGAATGCATAAGTTCCGATAAGGAAATAACGCTCTTGGTCAGCACCATAGAAGCAGGAACCGAACCAAAGTGCACCATAAACGGCCATCGGTCCTACCAATGCACCGCCCACATTATGGGCACAGTTCCAGAAAGACATCCAAGTGCCGCGCTCTTTAATCGAGAACCAGTGAGTCATCACACGTCCGCAAGGGGGCCAGCCCATACCATTAAACCAACCGACAAGGAAGTTAAGCACAGCCATCAGCAGGATAGCAAGCGACTTGTGATCGGCACCTATCCATTGAATTGGTACAATCATAAAGAGCATTGAAACTGCTGCCATGATCAAACCCAATGGCAGGAACGTGCGTGCATTACTGCGATCGGAGATGCTCGCCATAATAAATTTCGAGAAACCATAGGCGATAGCATTCATCGAAAGCACGATACCAAGCTCTCCTTTGTCAAATCCAAAGTTGGCAAGCATTGGGATTGCCATTGAAAAGTTCTTGCGAACAACGTAGAATCCGGCATATCCAATGAATATACCTAAAAAGACTTGCCAACGCAGCTTCTTGTATCTGGCGTCAGCTTCCGGGCCTGTCTGCTCTGCTTTATAGGCCGGTGGGGTTAATAGTTTCCACATAATCGATTTTTATTGTTTTTGGTTTTATTGCTTTGTACTCACTGTCAGCCGACAACACCTTCAGGGAATTCATCACCCCTTAACGGCAAGTCATCTGCACATTAGCTGTTCATGTCAGAGCCGTTTGCTTTATTTGTTTTTGCCAAGTATTATCTAAGTCAGACAGTTTCTTTTCTCACAGCATGATGGTTTCATTTCGGAATAATCTTAAAGACTTTCGCTTACACAAATAAGTACATATGTTTCATATGAAAACAAAGATAAAGTATTTATATTAATAACATGTAATTCCTTAACATTTTTTATGAAGTTATTCAGTAAAACGCGTTCTTTCTTCCTTCAAGATACCATAGGAAAGGGCTGAACAACAGTTGACAAACCTCTTTGAAGCAATAAACAAACTCTGGATTTCTGCATAAAATATGCTGCGTACACCTATCTTAAGGAAATCAAAATGGTGTTATTGCTCTTCTTATAACACCTATAAACAAAAAATGTGTAAATATTCGTTGCAAATATTTACACATTATCTTTGTGAAGCTTTCAATTCAAAACTAAAGTCATTCTCACTTCAAATCCGTGCTTTCTTTCAGCAATCAGCAACGCATTGACTAACAAGATGTTACGAGAAAAGCGCTTAGTTACAATGTAAAATCACGTAGAACGGCATTGTCATCTGCGTCAAATGACCACGCAACTTGCGTCAGATGAGCCTGCAACTTGCGTCATATTACCGTGCATTTTGAGTCAAATGACCGCGCTTGTCCAGTCATTTCATCTTGGCTTTCCGCGCCATTTCAAACAGGCTTTGAGGCAAATGGCAATAGCCTGTGGGGTTTTTGTCGAGATAATCCTGATGATATTCCTCGGCCGTATAGAAGTTCTTCAACGGTAACACCTCCACTCTGAGCGGCTGCTTGAAATGTTTTTGCTGTTCCTTCATCACTGCTTCGATGGTTGGAAGATCGCTTTTGTCGACATAATAAATCCCCGTTCGGTATTGTGTTCCGCGGTCGTTTCCCTGCTTGTTCAGTGAAGTGGGGTCAATAGCCTTAAAATAAAGGTCGAGCAAGAACGTCAGACTCACTACTGTCGGGTCGTATTCCACATGCACAGCCTCGGCAAACCCCGTTGCATCTGTACACACCTCTTTATATGTAGGATGAGTAGTGTTACCGTTGGCATAGCCTACTTGCGTAGCCTTCACACCCTCTATCTGCTTCAGGAAATGCTCTGTTCCCCAGAAACAACCGCCGGCAAGATAGATGTTTCGCAACGGATGGAGCAACTTCAGATAGGCACCATAGCCTGCTTTTTCCATTTCCTGCTCAGGAATGAAGCGCAAAGCACCGCTGTTGATGCAATAACGTTGACCGCCTTTTTCGCGTGGGCCATCGTTGAACACATGCCCCAAATGGGCATTGCCAAGTTTACTCTTCACCTCCGTACGCGTCATTCCATGCGATAGATCCGTATGTTCGGCTATCAAATCATCGCTGATAGGCCGCGAGAAGGCAGGCCACCCACAGCCTGAATCATATTTGTCAGAAGACAGAAACAAGGGTTGTCCCGTGGTGATATCCACATAAATTCCCGGTCTGAACTCGTGATCGTAGGCATTGATAAAGGGGCGTTCGGTTGCAGCCTCTTGCGTAATGGCATACTGTTCGGCTGTGAGCATCTTACGAAGCTTTGCTTCATCTGGTCTCACGTATTGGTTGGTGTCATCAATTTTCATAGACTTCGTTTTATGATCTGTTGGGTTCTGCCCATTGCTTTGGCAGGAAAAGAACGTCAAGGCAAATATTAGGAAAAGGAAAAAGCTTGGCTTCATTATTTTATGTATTAGTGGGTGGATACTTCTAAACATTGCAATTTATTCGTTATGGACTTGCCTTTGAAAACGTAATAAAAAACAACTACAATACATTAAAAGTAATACGTCTGCCTAATCCGGCAAAGATACGAAACAAAGTTGAAAGTTGTATGTCGGTATGTCCGTTTTCGATACGTGAAATATAACTCTTTTTTGTCCCGATACGATTAGCTAATTCTTCCTGTGTAAGACCGGCTTTGCGTCGTTCCTCCTTAAGTTGTTCAGCAAGACAAAAGGCTTGAGCCCTACTTTCAAATAAGTCTCGCTCCTGTGTACCCTCATGTCCATACTCTTCATTCAATAGTTCATCAAACGATGTACAACTCATAATCCTCTCTTTTTTCCCCTTTTCCATCTTATTACTCCTTTTTATCTTTGAAATATTCTTTCCTTAATCGCTCTGCCATTTTAATCTCCTTGGCCGGAGTTTTCTGTGTTTTCTTTTGGAAACCTTGGAATAACACAACGATAGAATCTACATCCATGCAGCAAAACACCCTGTATATATTCCCACCATATTCAGTACGTATCTCATAAAGACCCTCTGAACCTTCTATGTTTCTAAAGAACTTTGAAGGGATAATCTTCATAGTTTCAACCATATATAAGGAATAGTTAATCTTATCTCGCACCCCTTTTGATTGTGCAATATAAAAATCCTTGAAATATGATTTATATAATTTGATGCTCCGTATCTTATCCAAAATGTTGATAGCTTATGTGGCAAAGATAAGTAATTAAATCACAAATCCCAAATATTTTCTTATAAATTCACATTTCAAAACAGCATTTTCCTTACAAATTCCCACATCACAATACCCGCTGTAGTGCTGACGTTGAGACTGTGCTTCGTACCGAATTGTGGGATTTCCAGGCAACCGTCGCTCATGTCTATAACCTGTTGTTTGACGCCTTTCACCTCGTTTCCCATGATGACGGCATAGCCCTTGGAAGTCAACGGTTTATCAATTGTAAGTTCTTGCAGCATCGTACTGCCCTCCACTTGCTCTATGCTATAGACAAAGTAGCCGTCATGATGCAATGCTTCCACGGCCTCTTCTGTGCGTTCGAAGTATTTCCAAGCCACACTATCCTCGCCTCCAAGTGCCGTTTTATGAATTTCGGCATTCGGCGGAGTGGCAGTAATTCCACAGAGATAGACAGCCTCTATGCGGAAAGCATCACCCGAACGAAACACACTCCCCACGTTATACAGACTGCGCACATCATCCAGAACAACTACCAACGGCAGCTTTTCGGCCTCTTTGAACTCGTCGATTGAGAGGCGTTTCATCTCTATTGTGCGTAGCTTCCTCATGCGTTTGCGTAAACCAAGGCATAGGCCTTGATGCGTTTTACCATTGCCAAAAGACCGTTACTGCGCGTTGGACTGAGGTGTTCGCGTAAACCAATACGGTCGATGAAATACAGGTCGGCATCGAGGATTTCCTTTGCCTTGTGCCCGCTGAGCACCTGTATCAGCAATGCAATGATACCCTTCACAATGAGTGCATCGCTATCCGCCGTGAAGAAAAGTCGCCCTTCTTTCACGTCACATTGTATCCAAACACGACTCTGGCAGCCGTCTATCAGGTTGCTGTCATTCTTATGTTGCTCATCAAGTGCATCTAATTCGCTGCCCAAGTCAATGAGCATCTGGTATTTATCCATCCAATCGGTGAAGTCATTGAACTCTTCAATCACTTCATCTTGAGCTTCGTTGATTGTCATAATATATAACTCTCTCCTCCGATCCCTTCCCGAAAAGGGAGGGAGTGATATGCTTAGGAAGGAGAAAAACGTTTATTTGTTTATTTAATTGCTTTAATGTTTCCTATTTACAACTTTCACAAGCGTAAGTCAATCTATCCCTTTTTCTTTCAGGAGAGTAGGTAGAGAGAATCCCACCGGGATTGTTATGCTTGCGCAGTCTGTATTAATTTATAAATCTTATCACTCGGCCTGACTTTCCCCGTGACAGGAATTGAAACTCTTGTACCTTGTTCTGCTTTCTCTACAGGCAGTAGATCGTAGCGGATTTCATCGGCCGTGAGATACATTACTCCCGTTGTAGGCCCTGTGATAAGCAGCTTGTCGCCTTTCTTGAAATCGGTAGCTTCAACGGCAACTTCAGCCACACCAAGTTTTGAGAAGTATTTCATGATCTTGCCGATGAGCACTTTCTTCTCGGTAGCTGCACTGCCATAGTTTCGGTTCCACTCACCAAGTCTCTTCCCTTGATAGTATCCATCCCAGAAGCCTCGATTGAAAACCGTAGACAACCGCTCATCCCATTCGTCTTTCTTTGCTTCTGTACATGTGCCATTGAGCACTGACTCAATAGCCTCTTTGTAACATCTGACAACGGTATACACGTATTCCGGGCCACGCGCACGCCCCTCTATCTTGAACACTCTGACGCCCGCTTCCATCATTTTATCTATGAATCGCACCGTCTTCAAGTCCTTAGGACTCATGATATACTTATTGTCTATCTCCAATTGATTGCCTGTTTCGTTATCCGTTACGGTGTAGGAGCGACGGCATATCTGTACACATTCTCCGCGATTAGCCGACCGATTGGCGTCAGCAAGACTCAAATAGCACTTCCCGCTCACGGCCATACACAGCGCACCATGACAGAACATCTCTATCCGAACCTGCTTTCCCATTGGCCCACAGATGTTCTCTTGCACAATAGCTTCATGGATTTTCTTCACCTGTTCCATGTTAAGTTCGCGGGCAAGCACACTGACATCAGCAAACTTACTGTAGAACTTCAGCGCCTCGATGTTCGATATATTGAGTTGTGTCGACAGATGAACTTCCTCGCCTACCTCGTTGCAATAGGTCATAACAGCCACGTCACTGGCAATCACAGCACTGATACCTGCGTCCTTTGCTGCATCGATAATCTCGCGCATCGTGGCCAGATCATCGTCATAAATCACCGTGTTGACGGTCAGATAAGTCTTGATGCCGTGAGCATTACACGTGGAGGCAATCTCTCTCAAATCGTCTATCGTAAAGTGATTGGCCGAATGGGAGCGCATATTCAACTTGCCGATACCGAAATAAACGGAGTCAGCACTGGCCTGAATTGCAGCAGAAAGACTCTCACGTGAGCCTACCGGAGCCATTACTTCAAAATCAGTTATTTTCCCTTTCATGCCTGCAAAATTAATCATTTTCTTCGTAACTTTGCAGCATATGAAGAAAATAGTTGGTTATATAATATGTAGCGTGCTGCTGTTCTCGACCTGTTCGCAACCGAAGAAAACGCAAAAGCGAAATCCATTCGTCACGGAGATATGTCTCAAGACAACGCCCGTGAAAGACCAGGGACGCAGCAGTCTGTGCTGGCTGTATGCCATGTTAGCTACCATTGAGACCAATCATCTCATGCAGGGCGACTCGGTCAACCTCAGCACCGATTATGTTGCACGCCAGCTTCTCATGGAAAGTGCACGCCGTTATTACCTCTCACGCGGCACAACTCCAATCAATATGCGTGGCATGGGCACGCGACTGCTCACGCTGATCCAAACCTACGGAGCGGTTCCTTTCGATGCCTATCACGCCTATCATCCTGTAAACTACAACGTCGTTGCACGCAAACTGCAACTCGCTTCGCGCTCAACCACCAACTTTAACCACCTTGACAGTCGCGCGAACAGCATTCTCGACGAGGCTGTCGGCTATCTGCCGGGACCGAAAGTCTACATGCTCGGCGCCGCATATACGCCTTTGGAATTTGCCCACAGCGTATGCCAGGAGGATGAATATCAGGCTATCACGAGTTTCACCCATCATCCTTTCGGCAGTCATTTCGTGCTCGAAGTGCCCGACAATGTGAACAACGACCGCGTACTTAACGTGCCCTTAGACGCGATGATGCAGTTCGTCGTCACCCGACTGCGCAACGGAAGAGCTGTGTTTTGGGAGGGCGACGTCTCTTCTCCGGGCTTCGATGCGGCCTCGGGAATAGCAAAAATAGCATTGAGAAACGTCACACAACAGCAGCGCCAGCGTGCTTTCGAGCAACGACAGACCACCGATGACCACGCACTTGCACTCATCGGAATTGCTCACGACCGTCAAGGTCAGCGCTATTTCATTGCGAAAAACTCCTGGGGTACAGCCAACCGCTTCCATGGTTTCCTTTATCTCAGCGAGGATTATCTTCGAATGAACACGGTGCTGATTGTAGGATGAGCTCCCAAGAACTCTTTTTGCAAATTGGCAGATGACATGATTTCAAGTAGCACTTAAACCTGTTTCTCGCATTAACTCCTACCGTTTCACGTGCTCATCTCTACCATTTCATGTGCTCATTTCTATCACTTTACAACCCCATCTCTATCACTTTGCAGGCTCATTCCTATGTAATTACAAGGCTGTTTGCAATTAGATATGAAAAAAGGAAAGGCCCGAACGAACCTTTCCCTACGGCAAAGATAATGATTTTCAGGGGCGAATGCAAATTCAACAGGAAAGAAGTTTACAGATGATTACAGTTTTCTTCTTGCGCTGTTGCTATCAACAAAGGGCAGAGATGATTTCAAATGAGGAGTGTTATTTACGGATGATGCATGAAATACAAACATCTTATGCAGTGCTGTTTCATGAATTTTCCATATCTTTGCAACAGCTTTTAACAACTAAAACCCTGATGAACGACTAATGACAGATGTGACATAAAACCTAATATAACCTGATTATGAATATTAAAATTTTAGCATTTGCAATGACAATGAGCATTACTGCAACGGCACAAACACCGAAATTATCGAAGAACAACATCGACGAGGTGCTGCATGCCATGACTCTTGAAGAGAAAGCTTCACTGCTTATCGGTGGTGAATACGATTTCTGGTCGACCACAGCTGTGGCAGGAAACTCCTCACGTACAGTGCCCGGGGCAGCCGGTTCGACTATCGCTATCCCACGGCTTGGTATTCCTGAGACCATTCTTACCGATGGGCCGGCAGGTGTCCGCATTAATCCTACGCGTCCGGAAACCGACAAAACATTCTATGCAACAGGCTTTCCTGTAGGCTCATGTCTGGCTGCAACCTGGAACACCGAGCTTGCGTCAAGAGTCGGAAAGGCTATCGGCAACGAGGTGAAAGCGTATAATTGTGACGTGATTCTCGGCCCGGGAATGAACATTCACCGCAATCCTTTGTGCGGAAGAAACTTTGAATACTACAGCGAAGACCCACTCTTGACGGGGAAGATTGCTGTAGGCTACGTCAATGGAGTGCAGAGTGAGGGTGCAGGTGTAAGCATCAAGCACTTTGCCGTGAATTCCCAGGAGACCAACCGAACGGGAGTTGACGAGCAACTGTCACAGCGTGCAGCCCGCGAAATCTATCTGCGTGGATTTGAAATTGCCGTGCGCGAAAGTCATCCTTGGACGGTAATGTCGTCGTATAATCGCATCAACGGCGTATTCGTTCAAGCCAACTACGACCTCTTGACGAAGATACTTCGCGATGACTGGGGCTTCAAAGGCATCGTCATGACCGACTGGTGTGGCAAGCGAGAGCAGGCAGGGCTCTACACCATTGATGAGGTTAAGGCGGGCAACGACCTTATGGAACCGGGCTGTAAAGAGCAGGTTGATGATATTGTTGCAGGCGTGAAGAGTGGCAAGCTGCGTATGGAAGATGTGGATAAGTGCGTGCGCCGCATCCTTGAATACATTGTGCTGACCCCTCATTTCAATGGCTATAAGGGCAATAATGCCCCTGATTTGAAAGCACATGCAGTCGTTAGCCGCGAAGTGGCAGAAGAAGGTATGGTACTTTTGAAGAACAATGGCGTGCTGCCTTTAGGCGCCAAGGGCAGTCTCCCGAAGCGTGTGTCGCTCTATGGCACGGGTTCCTACAACTTCCTTTCAGGCGGTGTAGGCTCCGGTTGCGTTCATACACCTTATATTATAGACCTCGTCCAGGGGCTGAAGAATGTCGGTATCGAAGCTACCGCCGACCTGACAGAGATTTATAAGAAGTATATTGACTATGCAAAACTAAAGTTTGAAGCCGACCGTTCGGGTTATCGTTGGTTTGAAGCACCGTTGATGGGCGACCAGAAGATGCCCGAGATAGATATTACTCAGGAACTTCTCAAGAAGCAATTGAAGCAGTCTGACATGGCCGTTATCACCATTTCGCGTCAGGCCGGAGAGGGAATTGACCGCAAGATTGACGGCGAATTCAACCTCACTCCGCAGGAAATGAAGATGATACAAGACGTAACGGCGGCCTATCATGCCGAAAACAAGCCCGTCATTGTAGTCATCAACTCGGGTTCGGTGATGGAAACTACCAGTTGGAGTGCCTATCCCGATGCCATTCTTTTGGCTTGGCAACCGGGAGAAGAGGGTGGAAATGCCGTGGCAGATATACTGACAGGAAAGGTTTGTCCATCGGGACGCCTCTCTATGACATGGCCTCTTGCAGCCACAGATCACCCTTCAACGAAGAACTTCCCGCAGGACATAGACCTTTTCACCTATGAAAATCTCGGTGCAGGTGGTGCTCCAATCCCTACACGCGACGTCACCAAGCACGAAGAAGACATTTGGGTTGGCTATCGTTTCTTCGACACCAACCGTCGCCAGGTGGCTTATCCCTTTGGCTTTGGTCTTAGCTATACGACCTTTAATTTCAGTGCTCCTACGGTGAAACGCAGCGGTGATAAGATTACGGTTTCAGTGACTGTGAAGAACACCGGAAGCGTAGCCGGAAAGGAAGTTGCCCAAGTTTATGTGGCAGCTCCAAAGGGAAAACTTGAAAAACCGACTAAGGAACTCAAGGCGTTTGGTAAGACGCGCATGCTGAAGCCTGGCGAAACACAGACTTTGCAGATGACGCTCGCTGTGCGTGACCTTGCAAGTTACGATGAAAAGAGCAGTCAGTGGTTGGCCGATGCAGGCACTTATACGTTCCTTGTAGGCAGCAATGTCGAGGCTGTCAAGGGCAAGGCGACACTCACTTTGCCACAATATACAGAGAAGACCAGTAACGCTTTGGCGATGAAGAAATAGAAATCTGCTGTTGATTTCAAACAGAAGGCAATCCTTCACTCCGCATTTTCCTGAGCAATGAGACAGGGAATGCGAGGTGAAGGATTTTCAGTTTCGTAGTAAAATCAATAAAAAAATGATAAAAAGTGAACAAAGATACATTATTTATATTACCTTTGCATTATTCTTAGGCTATATAGTCAGTTTGCTGACTGATGCTTATCAGTTCGCCTGTTGGTTTACAAGGACGAATATTTATTAACAAATTTACTTATACATGAAACTTAGAAATTTATTGGTTGCAGCTCTGTTGATGCTTGCCGGAATGGTTCAAGCACAGCCGCAGATGACGATTCCAGTAGACAAGGACGTGAGAATAGGTAAGCTTTCGAATGGTCTTACCTACTACATCCGCCACAACAACTGGCCCGAAAACCGTGCAAACTTCTACATTGCACAGAAAGTTGGCTCTATTCAAGAGGAAGAAAGCCAGCGAGGTCTGGCTCACTTCTTGGAGCACATGGCTTTCAATGGCTCGGATCACTTTAAGGGAAACAACCTCATTGAATGGTGCCGTGCCAACGGAATTGCATTCGGTGTCGACTTGAATGCCTATACCAGCATCGACCAGACCGTCTACAACATCAACAATGTGCCTACACAGCGCCCGGGAGCTATTGACACCTGTCTCATCATTCTGCGCGACTGGTCAACCGGTCTGACGCTCGATCAGAAAGAAATCGACAACGAACGTGGTGTTATCCATGAGGAATGGCGTCTGCGTACGAGTGCTTCAAGCCGCATGTTCGAACGCAATCTGCCCGCACTCTACCCCGGAAGCAAGTATGGTTTGCGTTATCCTATCGGTTTGATGAGCGTCGTAGACAACTTCAAGCGCAAGGAACTTGTCGACTATTATCACAAGTGGTATCACCCTGATCACCAAGGACTGATCATCGTTGGTAATGTTGATGTAGACAAGGTAGAAGCACAGATCAAAAAGCTTTTCGGCGATATCAAGAACCCCGAAAACGAGGCTCCGATTGTTGATGAGCAAGTACCTGACAATGCAGAACCTATCGTTGTCATCGACAAGGATAAGGAAGAGCAAAGCTCAAGTGTAGAAGTGATGTTCAAACATGACGTGTTCCCCGACTCCCTGAAGAACACTATCAACTATCTTATCTATGACTATGTGAACGATGCCATAGCCAATATGCTCAACAAACGCTATACAGAAGCAGCTCAGAAGGCCGATTGCCCATTTGTGAACGCCATGGCTTACGATGGAAACTATATCTTTGCAAAGACCAAGGATGCCTTCTCTATCGATGCTTCTCCAAAGGATATGAGCAAGACTGCAGACGCTTTGAAGGCCGCTTTGATTGAGGCTCGTCGCGCTGCAGAGTTTGGTTTTACCGCAACGGAATACAGTAGGTTCCAGCAGGACTATCTAAGTGGACTCGAAAAGCAGTACAGCAATAAGGACAAACGCTATAATGCGCAGTTCTATCGTGAGTGTCTTGGCAACTTCCTCACTAATGAACCGATGCCTGGAATAGAATATACTTACCAGACGATGAAGCAACTTGTGCCGATGATTCCACTTGAAGCTGTCAATCAGCAGATAAAGGAATTGGTTCCGGCCAACGACAGTAACATGGTCATTATCAACTTCAACAACGAGAAAGAAGGTAATGTTTATCCCACAAAACAGCAGTTGCTTGATGCTGTGAAGGCTGCACGCACGGAACAGATCACGGCATATGTTGACAATGTTAAGAACGAACCGCTCATCAAACAAATGCCCAAGGCAGGCAAGATAAAGAAAGAGACCAAGAGCAAGAAGTTTGATTACACCACATTGGAACTCTCCAACGGTGTGAAAGTCATTCTGAAGAAGACCGACTTCAAGAAAGATCAGGTGCTCTTGAATGGCAATGGAGGCTGTGGTTCGACCGCCTATGGCCTGCAAGACTTTGCAAACTTCAACACATTCGATGATGTTATCGGCATCAGCGGCCTTGGAGATTTCACAAGTACTGAGCTTCAAAAGGCCCTCGCAGGTAAGATTGCAAATGCTAATCTGACCATGGGCGAGCGCAAGATGGGCATCAATGGCAATGCCACTCCAAAGGATGTAGAAACCATGTTGCAAATGGTTTACCTCTATTTCACCAACATCAAGAAAGACAATGACGCCTTCAACAACCTCATGCAGCAGTATGAAGTGTCGCTGAAGAACCGTGAGCTCTCTCCCGAAACAGCTTTCAGCGACTCTCTGACGGCTACACTCTACGGCCATAATCCACGTGTTGCACCGCTGCTTCTTAAGGATTTGAAGAATGTCAACTATGACCGTATCCTGCAAATGGCCAAAGAACGCACCGCAAGTGCACGCGGTTGGGAGTTCACCATCATTGGTAACTTCGACGAAGCAACCATTCGTCCTCTCATCTGTCAATATCTCGGTGCGCTGCCTGCAAAGGCAAACAACGTGGCTTCAAAGCGTATGAACAAGATGGTTACCGGCCAGATTGAGAACATCTTCAAGCGTAAGATGGAGACGCCGAAAGCCAATGCTTACATGGTATGGCACAACGAAACCCTGCCTTACACCCTTGAAAAGAGCATCCAGATGGATATGGCCGGTCAGGTGCTTTCCATGATCTATCTGAAGCAAATCCGTGAGGAAGCCAGTGCAGCTTACTCTTGTGGTGCCTATGCCGGTGCTTCTTTGGCCGATGACGGCTATAAGGTTTACAACATGATTGGCGTTTGTCCGATGAAGCCCGAGAAGCGAGAAATCGCCTTGAAGATTATGACCGACGAGGCCAACAAGCTTGCAACAGCCTGTGATGCAGAGATGTTGAGTAAGGTAAAAGCCTTGATGTTGAAGCAGATTGACGACAAGGCAAAGACCAACAGCTTCTGGAATAACACCATTTATCAGTTTGATAAGCTCGGCATTGATACCTATACCGACTACAAGAAGTTAGTAGAGGCACAGACACCACAAAGTATCTCTGCTTTCGTTAAGGATTTCTTAGCTTCTGGAAGCAAGATAACTGTTGTGATGTTACCCCAGGAATAAGAACTCGTTACATTCATACATCAAAAAGCCGGATGCCATTGCGTCCGGCTTTTTTTAGTGTATAATCTTTCATTCTTCAGGTAATGTGGAACTCATACACATCAAAATCAAAGCTGAAGTCTAAGATAGGAACATTGAATACCAACTGTATGCGAAAAGGTTACAAATGAACTCAAATAGTACTTAAAAAGTATTTAGAATGAACAATATGTAAGATTAAACGCTTACCTTTGCGACCAATTTAATGTTAGCCATTCCGATAATCGCACTTCAACACCTTTTTTATAGCGTTATATAATACAAGGTAATCGGGGGATAACACTCTTTTATAGCAACTCACTAAACATTAACAAAAGGAAAATGAAAAGAATGAATTTATCAAAATGGACGATTTCGCTGCTTTGTGTATGCTTTATTTCACTTACTTCGTGTGATAAGACAGATTTTGATGCAAAAGAACGACAGGAAATGAAGCGCAAGGAAAGCGAGAAAAAGAAACAAGAAGAGGAAAAGAAAAAGCAGGAAGAAGAGAAGAAGAAAAAGGAAGAGGAAGAAAAGAAGAAGCAGGAGGAGGAGAAAAAGAAGCAAGAAGAAGAGAAAAAGAAAAAGGAAGAAGAAGAGAAAAAGAGACGAGAAGAGGAGGAAAGAAAGAAGACTCAGCTTATTCTTGACCCTTCCACACTGACGCTCTCACCTATAGAAGCAAAGAATGTCTATATAAAAAATGGTACAGCTCCATACGAAGTGAATGCGTTGGATAAAAAGATTGCCTTGATAACTCTTCATAATGACAGAAATTTCTTTGTCGTTACAGGAGGCTATAGCGGTGAAACAGAGATTGTTGTCACTGATAAAAACAAGAAGACTGCAAAGATTACAGTAAAGGTTAAAGGACAAAAGCTGTCGGCACTTAAATTCAGTAAGGCCAGCGTTGGCCTCTCTGTTGGGCAGATGGAGAAAGTAAACATCCAGTCAGGAGCCTATCCCTATAAGGCAAGTGCAGAGGACAACAATATCGTAAAGGTAGATGTTTCAGACGCTACTATTACAATCAAGGCTTTGAAAATTGGCACAACCGTCATTAATGTGTCTGACAGAGACGGAAGAAAGGGGCGTATTTCTGTCACCGTAACAAAGTAAAGAAAAACATATAGCATTCTAAAGCATGTATAAAGTAAACTGTGTCAGGTTACTTTACACTATTTCTTGTTGGGCAATCTCAGTCAGTTTATCGTGTAATATGACTGAGATTGCCTTGCTTTTTGAGTCATATTGCGCAGTAATTTGATGCAAATCTCAACGCGTTTCAGCGGTATCTTTCTCATTTTTCAATTCAAAGGTCATAACGATTAGCTTATCAATGCATTCAATACTGCTAAAACATAGCACATATTTTAACTGAAGACTGCTTTTCTTCTGAATTTCGTAGTCGTCAATTGAGGCTTATCTTATTCTGCACATGGCGTGCTTCGATTAATAAACTGCAGAACTTTCCGCCTTTCAATTGATAGTGCTTACTGCCGATAACAAGTTCTTTTTCGTTGTGGATAACTGTTTTGTTCAGCGTGATTTGACCGCCGTCGTTGATTTTGAAATGCAGATAGCTGTTGTCTTCCTTACCTTTCCACCTTATTGTCCGAGCCATATAGATGAGCAATTTATCGGTAAGTTTGTTGTTCTTATCCAGCGAACAGAGGAAAAATCGCCCTTCCCCAATCTGATCTCTGCCACAGATTATGAACACACGATAGCCATCTACCGTTAGCAGTTGAGCCACATGGCAGTCCATAAGGTCTGTTTCGCTATCCACACAAGACTCCAGGAACGGCATAAGCGCCTTGTCGGGAACTGCTGTTCCGCCCATGTCCATGATAAAATCATAGCTGTATTCCAAGGGCAGAGGCAGCATGGGGAGCTGATAAAGCAGGTCTTCCACACTTCCATGTTTGGCAGAAAAGCCCTTTATTCCTAAGCAATTCGCCACATAGTCCTCATATTTTCCCTCGTCATAACGCAATATAATCGGCGCTTCGGGGTCGAAAGTCACATCTTTCAACAGTCTGTTTTTCGTGTCAAGCAGCAGCCATCCCTGTGTGCTTTCACTGTTTGCACCATGCTCTTTCGCATACAAACGAATGGAGTAAACACCATTCTGCCGCTTTTCTTCTATTTCCGCACACATCGTCTTCCTATTGAAAAGCGTCTTGAAATTTGCACATGAGAGAACCAATTGCCTCAGCTTTTCGTCACATGAAAGATGCTTTGTTGCGTTATCATTACTTTTTGCCACGGCAACAGCAGCGTATTTGCACGGCTGTCCCACACCAGAAATACCCACCATAAGTAGTGAAAGAAAAATTATTTTCCTCATTCTATCGCTTATAAAAAGTTTATTTTATTCTTCAATAGCTATTCCCGATAAGCCACTCTTGGGCCTATTGTCGCTTTTTGAAAGCCTGTTTTCTATTTCAACCTATACAAGTCGCCTTGCTTGTTAATCCGATAAACTTCGATTTCCGTATTCTTCCCCTCTTTAATCTTGACGTAAATAGTGCCGTCAGAGAACATGGCGAAGTCTTCTGTCACGTCATTATAAGAGCAGAAAGCATCTATCTGGAGGTTGTTGTCTTCGTCGATTTTCCCATTTTTATAGACATATATCAGAAACTCATCGTCCTCATTGTAGTTATAGCAGGCAAAGATTGGGAAGCCGTTCACATAGTATAGTCTTTCCAAAAAGAAGTTCTCATTGTTGATAGTTATTTGATTTCTGTGCCGGTCAGCCATTATCAGCACTTCATTATAGGGGCGGATGTTATACTTTTTGGCACGTTCACTGCTTCCTTCCTTCTTGAAATCCATATACATATCGCCCATGGTATAGATGAGTTTGGCCGTAGCCAGAGGCGTTCCTTGGTCTTTCCGTCGAATATATTTATAGATAGCGGCCATTCCCTTGTGGTAAAGCACGAGATAGTCGCCTGTGTAGATATATTCCAAATGCTCGCTATAAATATTGCGCTTTGACGATTTAATCTGCAGGACGGGTACGTTCTTGGCGAAGTGAATGCCTCGATTGGCGAAATAATCATAGAGGGAAGAGAAGCAAGGCGACTGCTCTTGCTTCGTCTGCAGACTGCGTTTCGCGCGCCTTACGCTTATCTTTTTTCCGTTAAGAGAGAGCAGGGTGTCGCCCGAAAGCTGTATTTTCATATTTTGAAACACCTCTCGTGTCGTTTCTTCCCATTGCATATTGGGATTGAAATCCGTAATAAATTCCCAGCTATCCTTAGGCTGATAGGTCTTGGCAGCATAGGTGGCATGCACGCTTTCCCATTGCTTTGCAGTCATTGGGCGCTGTTGTTGCTGCATTGCCTCTGTCGACATCGTTCCTAAGATGCAGTTTTCTCCGAAGCCGTTCAGCAGGGAGAACAAGCTCACAAGGAGTAGAATAACTCTCTTTCTCATTGTGTTCAGTTAATAGATTATGGTGTTTATGGCTGCAAATATAAGCATCATTTCTCTATTCTGCAAGCAGATGAGAGAGAAAAGAAGCTTCTCTGCTGACCTCTCCCCAAGGAAGAACGAGGAAAACGAAGCCTCTCCCCCAACCCCTCCCCGAAGAGGGAGGGGAGTAAAATGCCTTGAAGATAGAGTTCAAATAGAATATAATTGGAGGACATATCACTCCCCTCTCCTTGGAGAACCAAGGGTCGCTGTTCGTTGAGTGAACTCAACGAGGAAAGCAAAGGGCTGGGAGAGAGGCTTCTTTTTTATTTATTTTCTTCCTCATTTTTAACACTTTTCTCTACGACCAAATAGAAATGAAAACGTGCTTTTCATGCTTGTGTGAAGTCATCTTATGGCTTCGGCGCCCTTACTTCTATCATCTTGCACTGCAATCTGACGCTGATCACATTGCTATTTGCATCAGATGGCGTCGTAAAATGAAGCAAGTTATGTATTGATTTGACGCAAATTGCAACGTTTTTCGACATGATTTTATCTCATATTTCACGTTGATTTTTATAACCACCTGATTGTCAATGCATTGCAATCTGTTAGAAAACGGCGTTTATTTTGGGTGAGAACGACTTCCATTTTGGATTTACAAAGCATTGAAGAACAATTGTAAATATTCATGACAGATGTTAACACATCTTTCGTTTCCAGCAATCATGCCTTGGAAGATAGGGCATAAGAGAAAATGATATGTACGGAAAACTATTGCGAAGCATGCTCGATGACACGATATTTTAATTTTTTAAAAGGAAAGATATACAGTCTTCTATTTTCTTAAAAAAGGCTTATTTGAGCCGTATTTGAGCAGATTTTGCTATATTTGCAAACTCAAGCAAAACAGAATAAAACTATGAAAAGAATTACATCAATGGCCATCTTGCTGATGATAGTCATTATAGCAAGTGCACAGATTCAGTCTCCTGTGAAGTTTTCATCACAGCTGAAGACCAATAAGTCGGCCGAAGCCGAGATTGTTTTCACAGCAAAGATTGCCGCGGGATGGCATGTCTATTCAACGCGGTTAGGTGCAGAAGGGCCTACATCGGCATCGTTCACAGCCTCCAAGTTGGACGGTGTTGAACTCGTTGGAAAGCTCCAGGCCCACGGAAAGGAAATCTCTGCCTACGACAAAAACTTTGAAGCGACACTGCGTTATTTTGAACATAGCGTGACATTCACGCAGAAAGTAAGGTTCACCAAGCCCAACTATGTGTTGAAAGGTTACTTGGAATATGGTGCTTGCAGCGACCAGACATGCATGGCTCCGACGAGTGTTGATATCGACAAATCGGGCAAGAGTCCGGCTGTGGCAGCAGGAAAAGACGCAAAAGCTGAAGCAGGAAAGGATGTTCCTTCCGGCGAGCTGTTGGCTGCTATGACGACGGCTGCCGCACAGGGAAACCAGGATGCGCAGGAAGGTTTGGCGAAATTGCAGGCCGACAACATGGACAAGGCACAGCAAGACAGTGCTGCCCTCGCGAGTGCTGCAGTTACTTCGTCGCTCACCAAGGCTGAAAAAGACGCGTTGTGGAAGCCTGTTATCAAAGAAATTCATGAGCAGAACGGGGGCGACGGCGTTGAAAATCAGAGCTGGGGTTACATCTTTCTCATGGGTTTCCTTGGCGGATTGCTCGCTTTGTTCACTCCTTGTGTGTGGCCAATCATACCGATGACCGTGAGTTTCTTCCTCAAACGGGCTAAAGACGACAGGCGAAAAGGCATCCGTGATGCCATCACCTACGGCATTTCTATCATCGTCATCTATCTCATCTTGGGTTTAGCCGTGACGCGTATCTTTGGTGCTTCGGCTTTGAATGCATGGTCTACGAAGCCTTTCTTCAATATCATCTTCTTCTTGATGTTGGTGGTTTTCGCCCTCAGTTTCTTCGGATGGTTTGAGATAAAGCTGCCCGAGAAATGGGGAAATGCCGTTGACACCAAGGCTTCTTCCACCACCGGACTGCTCTCTATCTTCCTCATGGCCTTCACACTGACGTTGGTAAGCTTCTCATGTACAGGCCCGATTATCGGCTTCCTGCTTGTGGCCTCCACGACATCCGGCTCACTTCTCGGCCCGGCTTTCGGCATGTTAGGCTTTGCAGTGGCTTTGGCTTTGCCGTTTACACTGTTTGCCATGTTCCCAAGTTGGCTGAAGAGCGCCCCGAAGTCGGGCTCATGGATGAACACAATCAAGATAGTTCTCGGCTTCATTGAACTGGCCTTCTCGCTCAAGTTCTTCAGTACTGCCGACATGACATCGCATTGGAACCTGCTCAGTCGTGAGGCTTTCTTGGCCATATGGATTGTAATCTTTGCAGCATTAGGCCTCTATCTCATCGGAAAACTTAAGTTCCAGAGCGATACAGTGGGTGGAGATGTCCGGAAACCGATGCCTGTGCCCTGCATCATGTTGGGTCTTTGCTCGCTTGCTTTCTCGGTTTACATGGTGCCGGGACTGTGGGGTGCGCCCGTAAAAGCCGTGAGTGCATTCGCTCCTCCGATAGAAACGCAGGACTTCAACCTTAACACCAAGGTGGTAAAGGCACACTACACAGACTATGAAACAGGTATGGCGGCAGCGAAAGCCATGAATAAACCCGTGCTGATTGACTTCACCGGATATGGCTGTACGAACTGCCGTAAGATGGAATCTGCCGTTTGGACCGACCCGCGTGTCATGGAAATGTTGGAGAAAGACTATGTGCTCATCTCATTGTATGTGGATGACAACAAGCGGCTTCCACAGGAAATAGAAATCATGGAGAATGGACAGAAGCGTACACTCCGCACGGTTGCCGACAAATGGAGTTATCTGCAACGCAGCAAGTTCGGCGCTAATACGCAGCCGTTCTATGTGCCGGTAGACAACGACGGCAATCCTCTTGTGGGCAGTTATTCATACAATGAAGACATTCCTGCCTACATAAAATTCCTGCAGAAAGGTCTTAAAGCTTATCAAAAGAAGAAATAAACCTTATTGAAATGCTTGACAAAGAAGTGCGAAACGAGATTATCGACCTCGTCAACCGCGAGGTCGTACCGGCTGTGGGCTGTACGGAACCGATGGCAGTAGCCCTCTGTACGGCCCGCGCTACAGAGCTGTTGGGGTGTAAACCCGAGGAAATCAAAGTGCTACTCAGTGCAAATATCCTGAAAAATGCTATGGGAGTAGGTATTCCCGGCACAGGAATGATAGGCCTTCCTATTGCTATTGCACTCGGCAGTTTGATAGGCAAGAGCGAATATCAGCTTGAAGTTATCAAGGATCTTACCCCCGAATGGCTCGAAGCCGGCAAGCAGTTTGTGGCCGAAGACCGCATCTGTATTCAGCTGAAGAGCGACATCTGCGAGAAGCTTTACGTGGAAGTGACTTGCAAAAGCGAGGGACATCAGGCCACAGCCATTATCTCCGGAGCGCACACCCACTTTGTCTATGAGGCGCAAGACGACAGGATTTTGTTCGACAAACGACAGGCATGCAGTAAAGAAGCTGCTAAAAACGACATTCAACTCAACATGAAGCTTGTGTGGGAATTCGCTACAACGAGTCCGGTTGAAGAAATGAAATTCATTCTCAAAACCAAGGAATACAATCTCCGTGCAGCCCGAGAAAGCATCAAAGGAAACTATGGTCACTGCCTTGGAAAGACCATGGACCGCCCTCTAAGCCATGGAATTTTCGGCAACAGCATCTTTTCTCATATCATCGCTACCACGGCTTCGGCCTGCGATGCACGTATGGGGGGCGCGATGATTCCCGTGATGAGCAACTCGGGGTCGGGCAATCAAGGCATCTGTGCCACTAATCCCGTGGCTGTTTATGCCGAAGAAAACGAGAACACGGAAGAGGAATTAATCTGTGCCTTGATGTTGAGTCACCTCACCGCTATCTATATCAAGCAGAGCCTCGGCAAGCTAAGTGCACTCTGTGGCTGCGTAGTTGCGAGCATAGGAAGCAGCTGCGGAATAACTTACCTCATGGGAGGGAACTTCCAAGACGTGTGTCATGCGGTGAAAAACATGATTGCCAACCTCACCGGGATGATATGCGACGGTGCTAAACCCAGCTGTTCTTTGAAGATATGTTCGGGCGTCAGCACGGCCCTTTTGAGTGCGTTGTTGGCACGAGAAGGCCGACATGTCACCGCTGCTGAAGGCATTATCGACGAATGTGTGGACCAAAGCATCCGGAATTTAACAAGCATCGGCAAGGAAGCCATGTGCGCAACAGACGACATGGTGCTTCGGATTATGACGAATAAGCGGGGCTGTTGAAATTGAAGACTATAGTAACCATTTCCAAACAGGCATCACTTCAATTGTTCCAAAAGCATCTGTAATGGAGTCAGTTTCGTCGTTTGTCAAAATCAACCTACGTTTACAGGCAAGCACATTAGGGATTTATTACAGCATGACAATGGCGTGTTGGGAGTATTTCAGACACAATGTCTGTCTGTTTATAGAACTGGTATGGTGCATCAAGGGGCTTATTATCAATGTGCAATGGTCTCTTATGCAGATCTATTATAAGCATTTAAGGGGGGCTTATATGCTTGTTGTCGACAGGACATGTATACATGAAAGTCTGAAAGGAGTAAAGACTAAGTGATTTGATAACTGTGATATTGATTTCATAGTTGCCTTATGCTTTATGAGAGAAAGGAGCTATAGAGATTGCAAATAAACTCGTCAGGTATTATATGGCGAAGGGAGCCAGCTTTGATGATTTTGCAGATAGGAAGACCATGGGCATACAGAAGAAAATCAATAGCAGGACAGTGGAAAATAAAACTTCCATTCCCTAAAGATGCTGTTTCTTGGTGGTGAGCAGAGGTGCAGAATGGTATGAAGCGGTATAGTGGATGAAATAAAAAGGCAAAACGTTTGCATGTTACAAGGAATTTTTGTAATTTTGCAGCGTTCAGAGGAATGAGGGACTCCGCAGAGAGTTCCTCATTTTATTTTAATAAAACATATATGATTGACAAAAACGTCGTAAAGAAATTAGTAGATGAGTGGCTGGCAGACAAGGAGTACTTTCTTGTGGGCATAGATATCAGCCCGGATGACAAGATTGTTGTTGAGATCGACCACGCTGATGGCGTTTGGATTGAAGACTGTGTGGCGTTGAGCAAGTATATTGAAGACCGTCTCAGTCGTGACGAAGAAGACTATGAATTAGAGGTCGGCTCGGCCGGATTGGGTCAGCCTTTCAAGGTCATGCAGCAATATGTGAACTTCATCGGCAAGGAAGTTGAAGTGATGGATGCTGATGGGAAGAAGTTCCAGGGCGTGCTGAAGAGTGTTGACGGCAACGACTTTACGGTGACTGTGAATGAGAAAGTCAAGGTGGAGGGGAAGAAACGTCCGCAGAAAATGGATGTAGACCATGCTTTCAAAATGGATAATGTGAAATATACTAAATACTTAATAAGTTTCAAATAAAGGCTATGGCAGCAAGAAAAAATGAAGAAGAGCAGATCAGTATGATCGATACTTTCCGTGAGTTTAAGGATACGAAGAATATCGACCGTACGACATTGGTAAGCGTTTTGGAGGAGAGTTTCCGCAATGTGCTTGCCAAGATCTTCGGCAGTGACGAGAATTTCGACGTTATCGTGAACCCCGATAAAGGCGACTTTGAGATTTATCGCAACCGCGTTGTAGTGGCTGACGGTGAAGTTGAAGACGAGAACAAGCAGATTGCATTGGGAGAAGCGCTCAAGATTGAACCCGATTATGAAATTGGTGAGGAAGTCTCCGAACAGGTGAACTTTGCCAAGTTTGGCCGTCGTGCAATCTTAAATCTTCGTCAGACGTTGGCTTCAAAGATATTGGAATTGGAGCATGATACGCTCTATAATAAATACAAGGATCGCGTAGGACAGATTGTTTCGGGTGAGGTTTATCAGATTTGGAAGCGTGAGGTGCTTGTCGTTGACGATGAGAACAACGAACTGATTCTTCCTAAGAGTGAGCAGATTCCTGCTGATGTCTATCGCAAGGGCGAGACTATTCGTGCCGTTATTCTGCGTGTAGACAACGAGAACAACAATCCGAAGATTATCCTTTCGCGTACAAGTCCGATGTTCCTTGAACGTCTGCTTGAGGCTGAGGTGCCGGAAATCAATGACGGACTGATTGCCATTCGCAAGATTGCCCGCATGCCGGGAGAACGTGCCAAGATAGCTGTTGAGAGCTTTGATGACCGCATAGATCCGGTTGGTGCATGTGTGGGTGTGAAAGGAAGTCGCGTGCATGGCATTGTCCGCGAGCTTTGCAATGAAAACCTCGACGTAGTGAACTACACGACAAACATCAATCTCTTCATTCAAAGAGCATTGAGTCCGGCTCGTGTGAGCAGTATCAATATCGATGAGGAAAACCACAAGGCAGAGGTTTATCTGCAGCCCGAAGAAGTCAGTCTGGCTATCGGACGCGGTGGTTTGAATATCAAGTTGGCCTCTATGTTGACCGAATACACCATTGATGTGTTCCGTGAAGTGCCAGAGGGAGAAGCCGATGAGGATATCTACTTGGATGAATTCTCCGATGAAATCGACCAATGGGTGATTGATGCCATTAAGAGTATTGGGCTTGATACAGCCAAGGCTGTGCTCAATGCACCGCGTGAAATGCTCATTGAAAAAGCCGATCTTGAAGAAGAGACCGTGGATCATGTCATCAATGTGCTGCGTGCTGAGTTTGAGCAGTAAGTGGATTGAGAGATGAGACACCGTCGGATAAAAGAAACACCTGATAAGAAAAAAGAAGTAAAATAAATACATGAGCATCAGATTAAACAAAGCATTACGTGAGTTAAACATAGGACGTCAAACGGCAGTTGACTTCCTTACAAAGAAAGCAGAACTGGGAGAAGTGAAGGACGACTTGAGTTTTAAGCTCAATGAAGCCCAGTATCAGGCACTCGTTGAGGCGTTCAAACAGGATGCCGCTGTGCGCAATGAGGCTGAAAAGCTGTTCCAGAAGAAACCCAAAGAGAAGAAGCGTACGCCAGAGGCGAAGGACAATCGTGCTGAAAGCTTACTTGAATCGTCTAACCAGCAGGTGTATAAACCCATGGGAAAGATTGATCTCGACAGCATTGGTAAAGCTCCTTCGGCTAAAAAGTCTGCTGCTCCGGAAGAGAAAAAGGCTCCAGAAGTGAAGGCTGCTGCCGTCAGCCCAGAGCCGGAGAAGAAAGTCAAGGCTCCGAAACCTGTAGCTCCGAAGTCTGAACCAAAGGTGGAGAAACCAGTTGAAGCCCCCAAGGAAGCGGCTGTAGAAAAGCCTGTTGCAGAGGAGAAAGACGGTGATGCAATCTTCACTTTGAAGAGTGAGAAGAAGATACTCAACAGTCCAAAGGTGAATGTGTTGGGCAAGATTGACCTCGATGCACTTAATCAGAGTACACGTCCGAAGAAGAAGTCGAAAGAAGAAAAACGCAAGGAGCGTGAAGAAAAGGCTGCTACGCAGCATGGTGGTGAGCGGAAGAAGCGTGTCCGTATTAATAAGGAACGCGTAGATATCAATGCCGAAGCCAAGCAGAATAATGGCAGTAACAATGGCGCTAATGGCGGAAAGAACAAGAATAAGAAGAACCGCAACAAGCGTAATCAGAAACCTTTAGAGGTAGACGATGAGGCTGTAGCACGTCAAGTGAAGGAAACTTTGGCCCGACTGACAAGTAAGAGCCAGAACAAGAAAGGCGCGAAATATCGTAAAGAGAAGCGCGAAGCTGTGCAGGAGAAGCTTCAGCAGGAAGCCAATGCAGAGCGTAAAGAAGCAAAAATACTGAAACTTACGGAGTTTGTTACCGTCAGCGAGTTGGCCACGATGATGAATATCAGCGTGACACAAGTTATTTCTACGCTGATGAGTGTGGGCATCATGGTTTCCATAAATCAGCGACTTGATGCCGAAACCATTAATATGGTGGCAGATGAATTCGGTTTCAAGACCGAATATGTCAGTGCAGAAGTGCAGGAAGCTGTCAGTGAAGATGTTGACGACGAGAACGATCTTGTACCGCGTGCACCGATTGTAACGGTGATGGGACACGTCGACCACGGTAAGACTTCGCTCCTCGATCATATCCGAAATACCAATGTAATTGCAGGTGAAGCCGGTGGTATTACACAGCATATCGGCGCATACAGCGTTACATTGAAGAATGGGCAGAAGGTGACATTCCTTGATACTCCGGGACACGAAGCCTTTACTGCTATGCGTGCCCGTGGTGCACAGGTGACCGATATCGCCATTATCATCATCGCTGCTGACGATTCCGTGATGCCTACAACCAAGGAGGCTATTGCTCATGCGCAGGCTGCTGGGGTGCCAATGGTGTTTGCAATCAACAAGATAGACAAGCCCGGGGCCAATCCGGACAAGATACGTGAGGACTTGGCTAATATGAACTTGCTTGTAGAAGAATGGGGCGGTAAGTTCCAATGTCAGGAGATCAGTGCAAAGAAAGGTGTCGGTGTAGATGCTCTTCTTGATAAAGTGCTGCTTGAAGCAGAGATGCTTGACCTCAAAGCTAACCCCAACAGAAAGGCTACCGGAACGATTATTGAGTCTTCGCTTGATAAGGGGCGTGGTTTTGTGAGCACGGTCTTAGTGAGCAACGGTACGTTGAAAATCGGTGATATTGTTATTGCAGGTACGAGCTGGGGACGTATTAAAGCCATGTTCAATGAGCGTAACCAGCGCATAGAAAAGGCTGGTCCTGCCGAACCAGCAATTATCCTTGGCTTGAATGGTGCACCTACGGCGGGTGACTTGTTCCATGTCTTGGAGACAGAACAGGAGGCTCGTGAGATCGCTAACAAGCGCGAACAGTTGCAGCGTGAGCAGGGTCTGCGTACGCAAAAGCGCCTTACACTTGGTGATATTTCGCATCGCATTGCCCGCGGGGAGTTCCATGAGCTTAACATTATCGTTAAGGGTGACACCGATGGTTCTATTGAGGCATTGAGCGATTCGTTCATTAAGCTTTCTACAGAAAAGGTTCAGGTGAATGTCATCAGCAAGGCCGTAGGTCAGATTAGTGAGAATGATGTGATGTTAGCCAGTGCTTCTGATGCTGTCATTGTAGGGTTCCAGGTACGTCCTTCATCAGAAGCTCGTAAGTTGGCCGACCGTGAAGGTGTGGAGATTAACACCTATTCAATCATTTATGATGCTATCGACGACATCAAGAGTGCAATGGTTGGTATGCTGGATAAGGTGACAAAAGAAATCGTTACCGGTCAGATTGAAGTACAACAAGTGTTCAAGATATCCAAGGTGGGTACCATTGCCGGTGGTCTTGTCACCGAAGGTAAGGTTCATGCCAAGGATAAGGCCCGTGTGGTTCGCGATGGTATTGTTGTTCGTACGGCCGAGATCAATGCCTTGAAACGTTACAAGGATGATGTCAAGGAAGTACCTATGGGTATGGAATGTGGCTTGAGTCTTGTCAACTATAATGATATCATGGAGGGTGATATTATTGAAACCTTTACAGAAATTGAGGTAGAACAGAAGTTGTAATAGCAGCAGAGAGGCCATTTCATGAATAGGGTGGCTTTCTCTTTGCTTATATATAATAAGGTAGTGACACTCTCCGGTAATGACAGAGTGTCACTATTGTAGTTAATAACAAATGTGACCAAAGGAGAAATGGTACATTATTTGTTGTGGCTATTCCATGAATACAGATATTTGTAAAATGGCAGAAAGAGAGAAAAACGAGTTTGTAAAGCAGGTGGCCGAAAAGAAATATGAGTTCGGTTTCACTACTGATGTGCAGACTGATATCATAGAGAAAGGACTCAATAAAGACATTGTGCGCCTGATTTCAAAGAAGAAAGAAGAGCCCGATTGGTTGCTTGAATTTCGCTTGAAAGCCTACGAATACTGGAAAGATCTCAAGCAACCTGCGTGGGGACATGTACATCTTCCCGAGATAGACTATCAGGGAATATCCTATTATGCAGACCCATTAGCGAAGAAACCTAAGAATAAAGAGATTGATCCGGAACTCGAAAAGACTTTCGATAAATTGGGCATTCCATTGGAAGAGCGCTTGGCTCTGAGTGGGACGGCAGTTGATGCAATCATGGATTCCGTGTCTGTGAAGACCACGTTCAAGGAAAAATTGCGCGAGAAAGGCATCATTTTCTGTAGTATAGGAGAGGCTGTTAAGGAGCATTCTGATTTAGTCAAGGAGTATTTGGGCAGTGTAGTGCCTTATCGTGACAACTATTTTGCAGCCCTTAACAGTGCAGTGTTCAGTGACGGTTCGTTTGTTTATATCCCCAAAGGGGTGCGTTGTCCGATGGAACTTAGCAGTTATTTCCGTATCAATGCCCGTAATACGGGGCAGTTTGAACGTACATTGATTGTGGCCGAAGATAATGCTTATGTGAGTTATCTCGAGGGATGTACAGCGCCGATGCGTGATGAAAACCAACTGCATGCAGCCATCGTAGAAATCATTGTGAAGGATAATGCCGAGGTAAAGTACTCTACTGTGCAAAACTGGTATCCTGGAGATGAACATGGAAAGGGTGGAGTCTTGAACTTAGTTACTAAGCGTGGCGACCTGCGTGGCGTCAATTCGAAGTTGAGTTGGACACAGGTTGAGACCGGTTCGGCAATCACATGGAAGTATCCTTCCTGCATCTTACGGGGTGACAACTCCACAGCTGAGTTCTATAGTGTTGCTGTAACCAATCATTATCAAGAGGCCGACACTGGTACAAAGATGATACATATGGGGAAAAACACCAAGTCTACCATCATCTCTAAAGGCATTTCGGCCGGTCATAGCCAGAATTCTTACCGCGGACTTGTACGTGCAACCGCCAATGCTGATAATGCCCGAAACTACAGCTCGTGCGATTCTCTGTTGTTAGGCAGCGACTGTGGTGCCCATACCTTCCCTTATATGGATATCCATAACGATAGTGCAGTGGTGGAGCATGAAGCCACAACTTCCAAGATATCAGAAGACCAACTCTTCTATTGCAACCAGCGTGGCATACCAACAGAGCAGGCTGTAGGCTTGATTGTCAATGGGTATGCCAAGGAAGTGCTTAATAAACTGCCGATGGAATTTGCTGTTGAGGCTCAGAAGTTGTTAAGTGTGAGCCTTGAAGGAACGGTAGGATAAACAGAAATTAAAAACAATTTTTGACGAAAGAAAAATGTTAGAAGTAAGAAACTTGCATGCCACGATAGCTGGCAAAGAAATATTAAAGGGCATCAACCTCACGATTAACGATGGCGAAATCCATGCTATCATGGGACCGAATGGTTCGGGTAAGTCAACCTTGAGTGCCGTATTGACGGGTAATCCGCTGTATACGGTGACTGAAGGTGAAGCGCTTTTCAATGGTCAGGATCTGTTGCAGATGAAACCGGAAGACCGCGCTTGCGCCGGTTTGTTCCTCTCGTTCCAATATCCGGTAGAGATACCCGGAGTGTCAATGACCAACTTTATGCGTGCCGCTATCAATGCAAAGCGCGAGTATGAAGGCAAGGAACCATTGAATGCTGCCGATTTTCTGAAGCTGATGCGTGAGAAACGGAAGCTTGTCGACTTGGATAGTAAGTTGGCACATCGTTCAGTTAATGAGGGTTTCTCCGGTGGTGAGAAGAAACGAAATGAAATATTTCAAATGGCTATGTTACAGCCGAAGCTCAGTATTCTCGATGAAACAGACTCCGGACTTGATGTTGATGCCATGCGAATTGTGGCCGATGGTGTCAATAAAATGCACACAGAAAAGACCTCGGCTATCGTGATTACCCATTACGAACGCCTTTTGGATATGATCAAACCGAATTTTGTCCATGTGCTTTATAAGGGGCGTATCGTCAAGACTGCAGGTGCAGAGTTAGCCAAAGAAATTGAACAGCACGGCTATGATTGGATTAAGGAAGAGGCCGATGCCTTGTATGGCGAATAACAAAGGAGGAGAATCATGAACAGTGAACAGCAATATATCGACCTCTACACAGAGGTTTCGGAGATGATTAAAAGTCATTCGGCCGAACCTCTTAACGCTGTGCGCGACCGTGCTTTTGCCGATTTCAAGGCGCAAGGGTTCCCTACACGCAAGGTAGAACGCTATAAGTATACCGACATGGCAGCTTTATTTGCGCCTGATTATGGGCTGAATCTCAATCGTTTAGCTATTCCGGTGAACCCTTACGACGCATTCAAATGTGACGTACCAAACCTTAGTACGTCTCTTTATTTTATTGTTAATGACAGCTTCTACAGCCAGAAACTGCCGCAGGTTCAACTTCCCGCAGGTGTCATTGTTGACTCTTTGGGGCATATAGCGGCAGAAAAGCCCGATTTCATCGCTAAATATTATGCTCAGATTGCCGCCACTCATGAGGATGCTGTCACGGCTTTGAACACGATGTTGGCACAGGACGGTCTTTTCGTTTATGTTCCCAAGAATGTCAAAGTCGACCGTACCATTCAAATTATCAATATCCTTCGTGCCGACGTTGATCTCATGGTAAACCGTCGTGTGCTTGTCGTCATGGAGCAAGGTGCCGAGGCAAAACTCCTTTTCTGTGATCATGCAACAGACGACCGCAAGTTTCTTTCCACGCAGGTCATTGAGGCTTACGTGGGTGATAATGCGAGTTTAGAACTCAATTGCCTTGAAGAAACCCATTTGAAGAATGTCCGTGTGAGCAATGTTTATATAGAGCAGCAAGCTAACAGCCGTGTCAATCATAATGTAATCACATTGCATAATGGGGTCACTCGCAACCGTCTTGACCTCGTTTTCAAAGGCGAGGGGGCAGAATGTCACTGTAATGGCTGCGTAGTTGCCGACAAACAGCAACATGTTGACAATAACACACTCATTGATCATCAGGTACCTCATTGCACAAGTAATGAACTTTACAAGTATGTGCTTGATGAAAATGCCGTGGGAGCCTTTGCCGGACGCGTGCTCGTCCGACACGATGCACAGAAGACTATCAGTCAGGAAACCAATCAAAACCTTTGTGTGACAAAGACTGCCCGCATGTACACGCAACCTATGCTTGAGATTTATGCCGACGATGTGAAGTGTGCACATGGCTCAACGGTAGGCCAGTTGAATGATGCTGCGCTGTTCTATATGCAGCAACGCGGTATCAGTCTGAAAGAAGCTAAGCTGCTTTTGGAGTTCGCCTTCATTAATGAGGTGATTGATAAAATGGAACTTGAACCATTGCGTGACCGTCTTCATCATCTTGTCGAAAAGCGATTTAGGGGTGAATTGAATAAATGCGAGGGGTGTAAGTTGTGTAAGTAGGAGTCGCTTTAATAAGTGCATTATGGATGAATTGAAATGATTTTCAAACTATGCAATATGATTTAAACCAGATAAGAAAAGATTTCCCAATTCTTTCGCGAACGGTTTATGACCGCCCACTCGTTTATCTTGACAATGCGGCTACCACGCAGAAGCCGCTTTGTGTGCTTGATACGATGCGCGAAGAATATCTGAACGTCAATGCCAATGTGCACCGTGGAGTGCATTGGCTCAGTCAGCAGGCCACCGAACTCCATGAGGGAGCCCGCGAGACTGTGCGCAAGTTTCTCAATGCCAAGACAACGAATGAGATTGTTTTCACGCGTGGAACAACCGAAGGACTCAACCTCATAGCCTCCAGTTTCTGTGAGGGTTTCATGCAGGAAGGTGATGAAGTCATTATTTCCACCGTTGAACATCATTCCAATATCGTGCCTTGGCAACTTCAAGCGGCCCGAAAAGGCATTGTACTGAAAGTCATTCCAATGGATGACAACGGCGGTATGGATATTGAAGTCTTCGAGAAAATGATTACGCCGAAGACGAAGATTGTCAGTATCTCTCATGTCAGCAATGTGCTCGGAACAATCAATCCTGTGGAAGATGTCATTCGTATAGCCCATGAACACCATGTTCCTGTCGTTGTGGATGGTGCCCAGAGCACGCCTCATTTTAAGGTCGACATGCAGCAGTTAGATTGCGATTTCTTTGTTTTCAGTGGGCATAAGATCTATGGACCAACGGGTATCGGTGTGTTATATGGCAAGGAAGATTGGTTAGACAAGCTTCCTCCTTATCAAGGTGGAGGAGAGATGATTGAGAATGTCAGCTTTGAAAAGTCTACTTTCGAGCGTCCGCCATTGAAGTTTGAGGCCGGAACGCCCGACTATATTGCTACGACAGGTCTTGCCAAGGCCTTGGAGTATGTCACAGATTTGGGCATGGATGCCATTCAGAAGCATGAGGAAGACCTCACGCGTTATGCTATTATGCAACTTCGACAGATTGAAGGCATGAAACTGTTTGGTGTGACAGAAGATGCCGATTTGACTACTTTACGCCATGATGCCGTTATCAGTTTCCAGCTTCGTGACATTCATCACATGGACATGGGGACATTGCTCGATCGCCTCGGTATTGCTATCCGCACCGGTCATCACTGTGCGCAGCCGCTTATGAATCGCTTGGGCGTGCTCGGAACATCACGTGCAAGTTTTGCACTTTACAACACGAGAGATGAAGTCGATGGGCTCGTTGCAGCTATCAAGCGCATATCTACGATGTTCTAAAGTGCCTTGCGACAGGCGGTGACAGCTCGCAGAAACCACACACAGCAGACTGCACGACCGATAAGATGAGCATCTACAGGCATCACGGTAAACACGAAAGCAAGCTGTGCATTGAGTAACAGAAGAGTCTGGCGCATACTGATTTCACGACCGAGAACAGCTGAATAATAGCTTGCAAACAGGCAGATGGGCTTGCTTAATAACGCTCTTACGCCGTTTAGTCGCTGTTGCAGCGTCTGTTCTGAATGTTCTTTCTCACACTGAAGATAAATGTTCTTTTCCATATTTCTGGTTTTTTAAAATCCATTCTTGATTATGGGTGCAAAGTTAACCCCATGTGTGGAAGTATCTTTTCATATGTAGTTTCAGACTGTTAAAAACGTTAATGCACAACAAATATTAACAAAACCATGCTTCTTTCTCATTTATATGACAATCTTGTTGAGGCTGGATGCGATGAAGCAGGCCGTGGTTGTTTAGCCGGAAGCGTCTATGCTGCAGCGGTCATTCTGCCTCCTGACTATGACAATCCTGCGCTCAACGACAGCAAAAAGCTCTCCGTCAGACAGCGGTATGCCTTGCGTGAGCAGATAGAGCACGATGCTTTAGCCTGGGCTGTGGGTGTTGCTACGCCCGAAGAAATTGATGAAATCAATATTCTTCATGCCAGTTTCTTGGCCATGCACCGTGCTTTAGACCAATTGAAGATACGTCCCGAGGCTGTCATTGTTGACGGGAACCACTTCGACCCTTATGTTGTTGGCAAAGGATTGCCCAATGCCGGCAAGCAACTTCCCTACACTTGTGTCATCAAAGGCGATGGAAAATATCAGAATATAGCGGCAGCCAGCATTCTTGCCAAGACTTATCGCGACGATTATATGACGGAACAAGCTAAGCTTTATCCTTTCTATGACTGGGAAAAGAATAAGGGTTATCCCACGAAAAAGCATTATGCGGGAATAGCTGAACATGGAATTTGTGAGTTGCATAGGAGGAGTTATAATACCCATCCCAGCCCTCCCGAAGGGAGGGAGCACGAACTTGAGGAAGGGAAATTGATATTTAAGTAGTCTCTCTACTTTTCTTTCATGTAATGGAAAGTTTGAAACGACATATTATTCTCAAGCAATATCACCCCTCCCGGCCTCCCGAAGGGGAGGGGTCTTAACTCCAATCAATACATCAACCCCAAGTAACAACTCCTCCCCCCTCGGGGAGATTGGGAGGGGTTTTAACTCCAATCAATACATCAACCCCAAGCAACAACTCCTCCCCCCTCTGAGAGATTGGGAGGGGTCTTAACTCCAATCAATACATCGACCTCAAGTAACAACTCCTCCCCTTCGGGGAGGTTGGGTGGGGTTTTAACTTTATGAAGAAACTTGGTAACGAGCTTACGCTCATTCTTTTGATGACCGACGGTACGGATTATACCGCTAATGATTTGTGCGAACATTTGGAATGTACGCGCCGCAACCTTTATTATTATCTGCAGTTCCTGCGTGATTATGGCTTTAAGGTTGTCAGAAATGGAAACTGTTATCGCCTTGATCCTCACTCGCCATTCTTTCGACGCATCACGTCATCGGTCAACTTCACTGGTGCTGAAGCCGCTTTGTTGCATCAGCTTGCCGATGGAGTTGATGCAAGGAATCCTGCAATTGCGTCTGTCAAGAGTAAGTTGGAACGCTTCTATGACTTGCGTCTCTTCACAGATGCACGCTATAGGAAAAAACAGATGCGCAATCTTGATGACTTGACGACAGCAATCAACAATCAACGCATAGTCTGTCTGCACCGCTACTCCTCGCCTCATAGTCATTCATTCAGTGACCGTGTGGTCGAACCTTTCCTCTTTTTAAGTGATCATCAGGATGTGCGTTGTTATGAATTAGCTTCAGGTATGAACAAGACTTTCAAGTTGGCACGCATTGGAAGCGTGGAGGTTTACGATGCTCCTTGGATACATTCCGACAAACATAAGCGTGTTTTCACGGATATGTTTGGCTTTACTGGCGAAGAACGCTACCGTATCCGTCTGCGCATGGGACAGCTTTCTTACAATCTCATGCTTGAAGAATACCCCATTTCATCGACATTTTTCATGCCCGAAGACGATTACCATTGGCTCCTCGAAACTGATGTTATGAGTTATCTGGGCATTGGCCGTTTCATCCTTGGACTCTATGATGATATTGAAGTGCTTGGAGATGATGGGCTTCTCCGTTATATTGAGGAGAAGAGAAAACTGTGACTTGCAGAAAATATCAAGGCTGTTAACATGCAAACGAATTCCTTTTATTCGATATTCTCAAATATTCTGAGATATACCGCGAAGCGGTTAGGAGTCTTCCTACTTGCATTTTAGGCCTCCTCGTCGCAAGCGACATCTAAGAATATCTAAGAAAATCTTAGAAGATATAAAGGCTGTTGCTGCCTCACATCCTAAGAGGCAGAATATATGTTAATTCCTTTCAACAAACTTTACAATTCCCTTGAATAGATTGAAGAATTCAGAATGAAAGTCTTCCTCATTCGAAATGTGCGCCGTATTTTAACGAATTACAAAGCATTGACAATCAGACGATTACAGATTTCAAAACAAATTGCAGGCTAATCTCACATAAAGAAATGCTGCCATTTGCATCAAATCACCTCCTAATTTGCACCATTTCATCGCGTTTTCTAACGCAAATAGTAGTGCCATCTGCGTCAAGTTGCAACGCATGATGAATGGAATTGCAATGCAAGGGGATTGACGTGGGAGCATTGAAGCTATAAAATGGCTTTGCACAAGCATGGAACTCGGATTTTTATTTCTCTTTGGGTATTGATAAAAGTGTTAAAAACGACAAAGAAATTTGACATTAAAAGCCTTTCTCTCAGATGCTCTGTGCACGGCTCCTTAGGCTTGAAAGCAGGGTGAGTGTAAGGAGGAATGCAAATGCTTTCATGCAGTTTATGCCTAAGGTTGTTTGTGGTTGAGTTGTGCAGGCTGTACGGGCATGTAGCTTACGCCCGTGAAATTATATTTCAAAGGCATCTTGGAAAATTGTTGGAAGTAGCGGAGTGCGTAGTCACGACATTCTTTTGCATTTGCCAACTGCAGGGCAAGAAGACGGTTGACATGTTCCCAACGTTCCTGATCAATCTGAGGGCGCAATTCGTTCCACAGCTTCTGATAAGATACCACCTGCTCTATCCCTCGATAATATAAGGCACAAAGTTCATCCCAGAGCATGTCGCCATTGTGCAGTTTGTAGTCCCAGGGCACATGATGAAACCACAACAGATATTCATCGGGGCATGTGGCAAGGTTGTCATAGAGGCTTCGGTAAGGTTCACGATATTGCGAAACGGCATTCGTTCCCTTGGAGGAGCGGTCGAAACCGATGCCGTCTGCGGCAGCCTTATGATAGGGTATAGGGCACCACTCCAATGGATATTCAGCTTTAACCCCGTCTGCTTCGGGACCGTAATGATGCTGGGAAGCGAAGAGATGATGCAGTCCAAGCGGCATCATATAGTCCACGCAGGCCTCTCTGCTCGTAGTCATCATGTCGGCAAGTATGTAGCTGTTGACCTCATTTCCAAAGGTCTGACCAATCCATTCCTGTGCGATGAAATCGGAAGAAAATGAGGGATTCCATGCCAATCGGCCAAAGGCATACCAGTTGGCCTGTGAGAATGGATGCCCACACCAATTGATGTCATCGCCGATGTTGCTCACTCCAGCTATTGCTTTGAGGCTGTCGGGAGCGACGAAGCTAAAGAATTCTTTCCACATTGGAGCCAAGAAGACGAGATGTTTGCCCTGTCCGGTGTATTCTTGAGTTATCTGAAACTCTACCGCTTGCTGTGTTTTCTTCATGTTGTCGAAGATAGGAGCGTAGGGTTCCCGCGGTTGAAAGTCGAGAGGTCCATTCTTGCTTTGCAGGATGACATTGGGTTTGAAAAGACCATCAAGGTCTTTGTATTCGCTGACTGCCTGCATCACGCGGTCTTCTCCCTTATGTTTTGCGCCATAGACGAAGCTGCGCCACATCACAATTCCTCCATGGGGAGCCAACGCATCGGCCAGCATGTTGGCACCTTCTGCATGCGTTCGTCCGTAATCGAGAGGTCCGGGCTGTCCTTCAGCGTTTGCTTTTACGAGGAAACCACCGAAATCCGGTATGCGTTGATAAATCTCATCAGCCTTCTTCTTCCACCATTTTTTGACGGTTTCATCGAGAGGATCGGCGGTTTTTGTGTAGCCGAGAGCCTTCGGACTGCCGAAGTTTACCGAGAGATATACCTTAATTCCATAAGGTCTGAGAATGTTAGCTATCGTGCAAACAGTATCGATATATTGCGTTGTCAGCACTTTGGGAGAGGCATTGACATTATTCAACACACTTCCATTGATGCCGACAGAAGCGTTTGCCCGGGCATATTCGCGGATGCGTTCTGCCCATTCCTGTCCCTTGAGATTGGCCGAAAAGAAGATGCTCTTGCCTGCATATCCGCACTCAATCGTGCCGTCAAGATTGTCCCAATGGTTGAGGATGCGGCGTGAAAACTTGGGAGCCGTGTAGCCACCGAGCCCCGGATATGCCTCTTGAGCTTGCAGTCGGAGTGCTTCGTAGGCACCATAGAGCAGACCAAGTTCGCTGTGTGAGCAGATAGAATCTCCGTTATAGAGGAAGCCGTCATCATCTTTCAGACGCGGGTTGAGGATGAGTTTCAATTCTGGTCCCTGCCAATAACGTTTTAGTTCGTCGACAGCTGTCTGCAGGGTTGCCCCACCTTGTGGCGCAATGATATTGGCTTTGCCGCATGGTTTGTATCTTAACCAAAGCGCATGACCGTCTTCAGCCGGTGAAAGGAGGGGCGACAGCGCCAGCAAGAGAGATAGAATAGTTTGTTTCATGAATAGATATATTTCAATACTGTCGTTTGAACAGCAAGTTGAACTGTTGCTGCAAAAATAGTCAAAACCTGCTGAATAAACGAAGAAAAAAGACGCTTATGACTTCAGTTATATTGTAGTTGGGAACCATGTCCTGTGAAATGCACAACTTGGATGTCATACCATTGATGTGTGGGAAAGAGGGAGCTGTCGTGAAAATAGTAAGTGAATAAAACGCTCTTCGTTGGTTTCCTTTATGGATTTTCACTCTTCTTATGTTTATAAACGAAGACAGGAACGCAGAAAATTGCGTCCCTGTCTTTATTTTTCTTTTATCCATTAGTCTGCATCTTCTCTTCTTATAGCTCATTCTCCGCCTTTGACAAAGCAGTAGAATTTACTGTATAAAGAGAGAAACAAGTTCTTTTCTCCTTTTGAGAGAGAGTGGATAAGTGGCTTTACTTCTTCAATTTCAAGTCGTAGCTGAGTTTTGTTGCAGCCTCTTCAAACTGATTGTTAACCATGCGGAGAACTGAGTCGTTTACAACCTTGAAGTAAGTAGTGTCTTTACCAAGTGCAAACTTATATACAGTTACGTCTTTACCGTCCATTTTCTTGGTGGCAACAACCTTCTTACCGCTATAGTCTTCTGCCGGAGTTTTATCTGTCAAATATTTGATGTGCAGAGAGAAACCATCGGTAGAATCGTTAGCAAGCTTCAGTGTATAAACTGAACCGGCATCTGCACCAGGGATTTCTCCCTCGTAAACAGCACTGTCTGTTGCCATAGTGTCAGTTGCAGCAGAGTCTGTGCCAGCTGCATTTGCAGCAGTCTTACCATTGTTTTGGCATGCAATCATTGCTGCACTGGCAGCAAAAAGCATAATTACGTTTCTTAGATTTTTCATAACTTTCTATGTTTATAAATGATTAATAATCGGGTGCAAATATAGGAAATAACAATAATAGTTATTGCAGATTGTATGATAAATTTAGTTAAACGTTTTACTTTTTCTTATCAGGTATACTCTTTGGGTATGTTAAATCATACCCGAAGACATTGTCTTGAGACTTGTAGCTTAGCGAGGAAGCAGGGCTGTTGCAATGCAGATTTAATTCATTTTAGATTTATTTCAGTTCTCAACTGCCAATTATCAATTTGTCTACTCGTAGCAAACCATTTCGTTAACGCTTTTATACCCCGTTGGGTTTTAATTTGTAACGAAAACGAATAAATTGCAAGTAATTATGTTAAATACGACGACAAAAAGTAACTTTCTGCAGAAAATGTTTGGCGGTATTCTAAACATTCCTTAATTTTGTAACCATAAACATGCTTTTATAAAAGTTAATCAAAGCGGACAGCTACGAGAAAGAAGGATTGTTTCCAAGTTTCTTTTCAACACGAAATAATGTTACAAGGGTTGGAGTACGTGCCTTTCGCGTCACTAAAATCTTCCAAGTGATGTGATATCGGCCTTTTTCTCATTATATATAATAAGGTATAGAGATATACTGCAAAGCAATAAACAAATAATATAAATTAAAGAGAGAGATTTTATGGAAAAAAGACTAATGATGTTTTTGGCAGGCCTTTTCCTCAGCATAGGAATGGCTGTGGCACAAACTCAGGTTTCAGGTACTGTTGTCTCTGGGGATGATGGTGAGCCTGTTATTGGCGCTTCAATCAAGGTTGTGGGCACTAATACGGGTACAGTATCCGATGCAGACGGGAAGTTCTCGCTTTCAGCACCCGCTGGTGCGCGCTTAGAGATTTCTTATATCGGCATGCAAAGCAAGACCGTCAAGGCCTCTCCCAAGATGCATGTCACATTGGAAGCCGAGAATAAGACATTGGATGAAGTGATGGTTGTAGCCTATGGAACGGCAAAGAAATCTTCATTTACAGGTTCTGCTGCTGTCGTAAAGGCAGATGATATTGCAAAGGTGCAGACTACAAACGCCGTTGAAGCGTTGCGTGGTAAGGTTTCCGGTGTGCAGATTACACAGGCTTCAGGTCAACCGGGGACAGCTCCAACGGTTCGTATCCGTGGTATTGGCTCTATCAATGCAGCTCGCTCTCCACTTTATGTTGTAGATGGTACTCCATATGATGGTGATATCAATATCATTGCTCCTACGGATATTGAGAGTATGACCGTATTGAAAGAAGCAGCTGCTGCCGCTCTTTATGGTGCACGTGGTGCCAATGGTGTTGTCATCATCACGACAAAGAATGGCCGTTCCTCTGGCAATGCGACCATTACGGTTGATGCAAAATGGGGTGTAAACTCTCGTCAGGTGCCTGACTATAACTATATTAATGATCCTGCAGGCTATTATGAAACGTGGTACAAGGGACTGTATAATTATGCCCGTGATACCTATGGATATACTGCGGCACAGGCCAACGCATTTGCCAATCAGAACCTGACAGCCAGCAATAGCTACGGTTTAGGGTACAATGTCTACAATGTTCCAGCAGGCCAGAACATGATTGGTATGAATGGAAAGCTCAATCCTAATGCCACTTTAGGGAATGTTATTACAGGTACGGATGGTAAGAAATATCTTCTTACTCCTGATAATTGGCTCGATAATATCTACCGTCATGCACTGCGTCAAGAGTACACTGTGACAGGTGCAGGTAGCACTCAGAAGTCTTCTTTCTATGCTTCTGCCAACTATCTGAATATGAAAGGTATCTCTATTGGTTCGGATTATGCACGTTTCACGGCTCGTTTGAAAGCAGATTATCAGTTTAAGCCATGGCTGAAGTTGGGCGTCAATATGAACTATGCACACTACAATGCGAATCAGTTAGGCTCTGATGGTGAAGCTTCTGCCTCAGGTAATGTCTTCACCGCATCAAGAATAGCTCCTATCTATCCGCTTTTCATTCGTGATGCTCAGGGGAATAAGGTACGTCATGAAGCATCAGGTGGCTGGGCTTATGACTACGGAGAGACAAAGAGTCTTATCGGACTGTCACGTCCTTATTTTGGAAGCAGTAATGCACTTTCTGATGCATTGGTGAACAAAAACTACAATGAAGGCAATACGTTCGGTGCAACCGGTATAGCAGAAATCAATCTTCCCTATGATTTCAAATTCACTTCGACTAACAGTGTTTATGATGATGAATACCGTGCCCAGTCAAGTACGAACCCTTGGTTTGGTCAGTATGCTTCTTCTAACGGTATTGCTAATGTAAGCCATGGTCGTACTTGGACCTACAACTATCAGCAGTTGCTTAACTGGCACCGACAGTTCGGAAAACATGATGTAGAGGCAATGCTTGGACATGAATACTATCACCGTCGCATTACGACGCTTGCCGGTCACAATAACAATATGTTCCTTAACAGTATTGTTGAATTGAGTGCTGCCGTAACGACCAGTTCTATTGCTACTTCTTCTACATCTGAATACAATACTGAAGGCTTCTTTGGACGTGCACAGTATAATTATGACAGCAAATACTTCGGTTCTTTCTCTTATCGTCGTGATGCTTCATCTTACTTCGATCCTGATCATCGCTGGGGAAACTTCTGGTCTTTGGGTGGTGCATGGCTCATTTCAAAAGAGAAGTTCTTCCATGTAAGCTGGGTGGATGAATTGAAATTGAAAGCATCTTATGGTGAGCAAGGAAACGACGACATTGGTTATTACAAATATATCACTACTTATAATATTCAGAATTCAAATGGAAAGCTTGCTCTTTCTCCTCGTCAGTTGGGTAATGCCAAGATATCTTGGGAGAAGAACGGCGAGTTCAATGTCGGTATAGAGTTCTCTTTGCTGAAGAGTCGCCTAACGGGTTCTTTCGAATATTACAATCGTAAGACGACTGATATGCTTTCTTGGTATACCTTGCCAGCTTCATTCGGCTTTACAGGTTATTATGACAATGTTGGTGATATGCGCAATACGGGTGTCGAGTTCGAATTACAGGGCGACATCATCCGCACCAAGGAGCTCACATGGTCGGCTCATTTGAACATGACTGCCAATAAGAACCGTATTGTCAGATTAGCAGCTGACAAGAAGAACTTGGTGGTAGATGGCAAGCAAGGTTACCAGAGTAGCGATTACTTCTATGGTGAGAAACTGCCTATGTACACCTGGTATATGTACAAATATGCAGGCGTTGATCAGACAACGGGTGAAGCACTCTATTATAAGAATGTATATGAGAAAGATGCAAATGGTAAGACTATCTACTATGATGCAAACGGTAAACAGGTTGATCAGTCTGTAAAAGGAGCACGTCCAAAGGTTGTTGGCCAGGAAACTGTTAAGACAACAGGTGAAGCAGACCTGTATCTTTGCGGTGATCCTAACCCCGATGCATTCGGTGGATTTGGTACGAATCTCAGCTGGAAAGGCTTTGACCTTGCCGTAGACTTCACTTATCAATTAGGTGGTAAGGCTTATGATAATGGCTATGCCAGTGCAATGAATTTGAGTCGCGGTAGTGCTATCCATGCTGATATCCTTAATGCCTGGTCGCCTACCAATAAGAATTCGAGCATTCCTCGCTTGAACTTCAATGACAACTACATGGCAGCACAGAGCGATCGCTTCTTGACTTCGGCTTCATATCTCAATTTGCAGAACATCACATTGGGCTATACATTGCCGAAACCTTTTGTTCGTAATCTTGGCTTAGCCAACATCCGCGTCTATGTTACGGGAGATAATGTTTGGTTGTTCTCAAAGCGAAAGGGCTTTGATCCACGCCAGAGCGAAAATGGTTCAATTACGAATGCTTACTATTCGCCTATCCGTTCTGTCTCTGGTGGTGTGAGTGTGACGTTCTAATCATTAACAGAAAAAAGGAAACAAGATGAAAAAAATCAATCAATATATATTGGGTTTAGGACTGGTGGCACTGTCTCTCTCCACTTTTACTTCATGTGAAGAAGAGACAGAACCAACCTCTTATGCGACCACTAAGCAGCTACAACGCTCTTCTGAAGCAACAGAAGCCCTGCTGAGTGCAATTCCGGCATCACTGAATACGGTGTGGGATCGTAGTTATCATTTCAGTTACAGCTATGGTTCGATGATGAAGATCCGAGATGTGATGACGGCAGATGAGGCTCTTTCAGAAAGCGATTACAACCAATATAGGCAATGGATACAGAGTTACTATATTGGAAGGGATTACCTTACTACACAGTTCATCTGGAACAAATTCTATAATATGGTGCTGACGACCAATAATCTTATTGGTGCCGTTAATCCTGAATCAGCAACTACTCAGCAGTTAGGTTTCCTTGGAGTTGCCTATGCTTTCCGTGCAATGTTCTATTTGGATATGGCTCGTATGTATGAGTTCCTGCCGAATGAAAAGTTCCCTGATGGAAAGAACAGCGATGGTAACGTGGTCACCAACCTTACCTGTCCTATTGTGAAGGCAGGAATGAGCAAAGAAGATGCCCGCAAGAACCCTCGTGCCACACGTGAAGATATGAAGAAATTCATTGAGGGTGATTTGAATGATGCCGAGAAATACATCATCAAACTGGCGGATACGCGTGATAAGACTTTGCCTGACTTGGCTTGTATTTATGGTTTGAAAGCTCGTCTGTATATGTGGGTAGAGGACTATGCCAAGGCTGAAGAATATGCTAAGAAAGCTATTGCTACCACCAAAGTTGCACCAGTAAGCAAGGCCGTTGCCCTCAATCCATCGACAGGTTTCAACACGACAACTCCTTGGATGTGGGGCTCCAACCAGACTGCAGACGCTGCAACTGTGAAGACAGGTATCATTAACTGGACTTCATGGATGTCAAATGAAACGATCTTTGGTTATGCAGGTGCAGGTGGGGTGTACTGTATGATAGGCAAAGAACTCTATGATCGTATCAGTGATAATGATTGGCGTAAGCTCTATTGGAAAGCTCCGAGTGGTAGTGCTTTGGCCGATCAGGTTCCATTCCTGAAAGCTTCTTACAAGAAATCTCTGCCCGTTTATGCTTCCATTAAGTTCCGTCCGGGCCAGGGCAATGACGGAGAATCCTCCATTGCAGCAGCCTGTGCGTATCCTCTGATGCGTGTTGCTGAGATGTATTTCATCGAGGCTGAGGCCGCAGCACAACAGAATAAACTTGCAGAAGCAAAGACTGTTCTGAATAAAATCATGCAGACACGTGACGCGAACTACAATAGTCAACTCACTGACAAGGAGTCTCTCATTGAGGAAATCGTGTTCCAAAAGCGCGTAGAACTTTGGGGTGAAGGACAAAGTTTCTTTGATATCAAGCGTCTGAACTACTCTGTCAAGCGTGCTTACAAAGGCACGAACTTCTATGAGTTGTGCCGTTTCAATACCAAAGGGCGTCCGGCTTGGATGAACATCTGTATCGTTTCAACTGAAGAAAACAATAACAGTGCGGTTAAAGGCTATAACAATCCCGATCCGTCAGACCTCTACACCCCTGTACATTAATCCGTAGTATTTCATAAAGGGAAAAGAAAATGAAAAATATCTTGAAATATTCATTCATGGCTGCGCTTGGCTTGTGTATTGCAAGTTTAAGCGCCTGCTCAGACGATTACAAGTATGAACCGGCACCATCTGATACAGGTGGCAACGCATACTTGGTTGCATCAAAGTCTGATACTGTTAAGTTCACAGAAAACGAAGCGCAAAAACTCATCGTACGCGTGGCTCGTGTCGACTCAACTCAGGCTCAGACAATAGCGTTGTCAAGTGACAATAAGTCTTTCAATGCACCGACTGACGTGAAGTTTGCTGCCGGAGAGGGGACCAAAGACGTTGAGGTGGCTTTCAACATGACCGCAGGAACGTCTGAAAAAGTAAACATTGCCGTGGCTTCAAAAGATGCTTTTATTTACGGTTTGCCGGAGATAACCTACCATGTTATCCGCTACAAGACTCATAATGTGACGGTTGCTTTAGGCATGTGGAATGTACAATCCAACCTGATTGTACGCTCATACGGCAACAATTACATGTTGTTGGCAGACAAGGAGAACGGTTATAACTACGACATCAACTTCACTATTGACGACAAGGGCGTAGTAACCGTACCGGCTCAGCCCGCTTGGGATCATAAAACCTATGGAAAGATTTGGGTGTGTGGCAATGAAAAAGGAGATGCCAAGTCTACTGCTAACGGCGTTTCCGGCTCAGCAATTGCAGGAACCTACGATGCAAAAACAAAGGTGGCTACGCTGAAACTGCTCCATGCCGTACCTGGAAAAGGGGCATTCGGCACCAAGATCGACTATATATCGTTTAAGTAAATATAAGATTATCCGATATAACAAAAGGACCTTGCAGGCTTGTCCTGTTGGGTTCTTTTTTATTTTTCAGAGAACCCTTCATCAATCATAACCATTTTATAAAATGCCAATGACAAAGAAAAAACTATTACTTCTCATTTCTCTTTTCGTCATATCTTCCGGACTACAGGCAGCCCACAGAAGCCTGTTACAAAAGAAAGAGGCTGCATTGCAGGTGCTGACAAAAGCTGACAGCCATGCGCCCACACGCGCTGCAGGTTCATCTGACCATCTTAAAGTTATCGCCGAGAACGCTATGTTGACGGTTCTTGGCTCGCAAACAGGTTTTGCCATTATTGCCAATGACGATGTTTTTCCTGCTGTTATAGGTTATTCAGGCGACAGGTATGATGCAGAAACCAATACTTCTCTGCTTTGGTTTGTCAATGCAGCAAGCAGTTCTATGAGCAACTATCTGTCGGAAGGGAAGAAATATGCACCGGTAATTCCTGCCGGAGCATTCCAGACCGCAGTCAGTCCTATTCTGAAAACCGAATGGAACCAGTCAAAACCTTATAACAACGACTGTCCATACGTGTCTGGAAGAGAGCCTTATCCTACGGGATGTGTGGCAACTGCACTGTCACAGATAATGAAACATTACAATTATCCGACTAAAGGTATCGGACAAGGTACGTTGAGTGTGGTTGTCAATGGGGTCAGTAAGATTATTTCAGCAGACTTCGGCAATACAACATATGACTGGAAAAACATGCTGAATGAATATGAAACCGTTTCTTATACTGCTGTGCAGGCAAAGGCTGTTTCAACCTTGATGCTCCACTGTGGCATAGCCGTAGGCATGGAATATACGCCGTCTGGCTCCGGTGCTTATTCCAATGAGGCTCGCAGCGGCTTAATCAATAAGTTCGGTTATGATGCAGGTATCAATCTCCTTTTTCGTAACTATTATTCCACTTCTCAATGGATGAACATAATATATCAGGAGTTGAATGCCAGCCGTCCGGTATATTATACAGGGTCAGATGCAACGGCAGGCGGTCATGCCTTTGTCATTGACGGTTATAACGAGCATGGCTTCGTGCACGTAAACTGGGGTTGGGGCCCCAAAGGTGGCAACGGTTACTTTGATATAGCACTGCTGAATCCAACGGGATATTCGTTCAGTGACGGGCAGGATATGCTTGTTGGCGTCTCTCCGGTGAAAGTAATGGATGCGCATTCACACGTTATCAGCAAAGAGAAATTCACTGCATATAAGTTTGCTTCGATGCTTAATCTCTCGGCTGGAACGATGTATAATCTTGCAGGTGAAAGCTTTACGGGTGAGGTTGCCTTTGTTCTTATGAAAGATAACACGGCAAAAGTGCTCAAGTCTATTACTGTATCAAATGTTGCCGACCGTTATTCTGTGGGCGAACTTAGCGGGATGATTACCCTGCCGGCTGGCATTTCTGACGGCACTTACCGTCTGTTTGTAGGTTCACGTTCATCGCAATATGCCGAAGATTGGCAGTTGGTGCGTCGTCCTTCCAATCAGGTGAACAGCTATGAAGTCGTAATTTCAGGCGGAAGTGTACAGAGTGTAGATACCGGAACCACTGATGACAGTTGGAAAACAACGGGTATCAGAACCATCGATACTTCTGCTTCCTCTGCTGACGTCACGGTCTTTGACCTTCAGGGACACAAACTTATGCATGTTCCTGCTGTGCAGTTCAGTAACGATTTGCTGCCCGTTGGCGGTGTGTATGTTGTGAAGCAAGGTGAAAAGACAATGAAAGTGATGAGGTAAGGAATGCAGGAATGATTGTCAATTTATTTCATCTTTGATTTGCATTCGCCTTTAAAAAGTATTATCTTTGTGTCGGGGAAAGTCAGTAGTGGCTTTCCCCTTTTTCGTGTCTTGTTGTCAATGGCGTTGCAATCAGCGTCAGAATGGCGTGTAATTTGATGCAAAATACCGCGCAATTTGCGTCATATTGCAGTGTAAAGTGACTGTAATTGCATGCTGTTATGACGCAGATTAGCAGGTGTAGTAGGTGAGATATTGATTTCGTTCGTGGTGAATTGGAAAACATGACGAATGGAATTGTTGGAAATTTTGAGTTTTTTTGTTAAAGTTATATAATGCTTCTTGTGGCATATCTAATGTTTGTTTCCAGTCTTTGTTTTCTTGGTTTGATGCACCATATTTCCCATTCCAACTGGTAGATAAAAGCTGTTCATCTTTTCATTCTTTATGAATTATTGCATTTTCTGCTTGTTTGTTCACACTGTTTAGATGTTACATATATTCAAATTATATACATATTATAGTTTCAAAACAACAATAATACGTTGCGATTTATATGGTAATTTATTGAAAATGCGGCTTTTTTATAACGAAATGATAAATTAACTGCAAAATAATTTGCATATGAAATATGTATTCATTAACTTTGCATTTGAAAATATTTATAATTTTATTTAAATGTAAGTCATTGGATTTTGTTGCGAGCAGAGATGACTTTTGTGTTTTAACTTAAAGAGAGAAATTTATGGAAAAGAGACTTTTGATGTTTCTTGCGGGCCTGTTTCTGAGCATAGGAATGGCTGTAGCCCAGACGCAAGTTAATGGAACCGTAGTTTCAAGTGAAGATGGAGAGCCGATAGTGGGTGCTTCGGTGAAGATCTCCGGAACTAAAATGGGAACGATTACTGATGTTGATGGTAAGTTCACCTTGAGTGCATCAGAGGGCACAAAGCTTGTTGTTTCCTATTTGGGCATGCATACCAAGACGGTGACTGTGCCTAATTCAGGCAGCATGAAAGTCAAGTTAGACCCTGACAACAAGGTTCTTGACGAGGTTGTCGTAACGGCAATGGGCATCACCCGTGAGAAGAAATCACTCGGTTACGCCTCACAGATGCTTGATGCCAAGGACTTAAACACTGCCGGTACCTCCTCATTGGCCAGTGCCATGCAGGGAAAACTGACGGGTGTTGACATCAGAACCTCTTCGGGAGCACCTGGAGCATCGGCTCAGATTGTAATCCGTGGAGCGCGTTCTTTCAATGGAAACAACACGCCGCTTTATGTTGTCGACGGCATGCCCATTGTTTCTACGCCCGATTTCGACACGAAGCACTCTGTGACGGGTGCCGACAATGCCAGTCGTACGATTGACCTTAACCCTGATGATATCGCATCTATCAATGTCTTGAAAGGTCAGGCTGCATCGGCACTTTACGGTATTCGTGCTTCAAACGGTGTTATCTTGATTACCACAAAGCGTGGAAGCAAGAGTTCAACAAAGCCGGTTATCACTTTCTCTACCGACTTGAGCGCACAGACTTTGAGCCGAAAGTTTGAACATCAAAAGGTATATGCCCAGGGTGGAAGCCTTTCGAAGTATAACCCCAACACTTCAATGTCGTGGGGACCAAAGATTTCTGACCTGCCCAATGATGCTACCTATGGAGGTAACACCAATAACAAATACACCAATGGTGACCTCACTTCGCATGCTGGAATGTACTATAATCCGAAGTATGCTGCCGCAGGTCTCAGTGGTTGGGCTACGCCTCAGACCTATGACAACGTAGGCGATTTCTTCAAGACTGGCTTCACCCAGAACTCCACTTTCAATATTTCGCAGCGCAAGAACGATGTGAGTTATTCGTTTAGTATCAGTGATACCTATCAGAAGGGCATCATTCCTTCAACAGGTATGACCAGAACGGGTGCACGCGGTGCCGTAGACTGGAAGGTCAACGACCAGTGGAAGACAGGCTTCTCGGCCAACTACAGCTCGGTAAAGGTAACATCTGCCCCCGGTGCTAACAGTGGTATAGTCAACGTTGTGTACTCTGCTCCGGCCGAATACAACCTTAAAGGCACGCCCTATCATAAGCCGGGCGACCCTACTTCGCAGATACTTTTCCGTGCAACCAACTTCAATAATCCCTATTGGTGGGCCGACAATGACGAGTATTCACAGCATACGAACCGCGTATTTGGCAATGCTTATGCCGAATTTACTCCGAAAATGAATTGGAACGACCGTTATAATCTCGTCTTTCGTGAGCAGGCCGGCGTTGATATCTATACCTCCAACAATGCTACCATTGCAGAGATAGGCTCGGCTTATAATAAGAAAGGCGAGGTTGAAAACTACGGAGCGCAGAACAATATCTTTAATAACTTGCTCACAGCTAACTTCACTGCCAAGTGGGGTGCAGACAAAGAGTGGGACTTCGGCTTTGTTCTCGGTAATGAATTCAACCATAGATATTGTCGCAAGTGGGACTATGACGGCTCCGGGTTGGCTTTCTATGGACAGCCTACTATCGGCAACACGTCTTCCATAGACGGGCATTCCGAGTATCATGTACAGGAACGTACCGTTGGTTTCTTCGGTCAGATGTCGCTCTCTTGGAAAGATATGGTCTATCTTACCGTAACGGGTCGTAACGACAAAGTATCGTCCATGCCACGCGGTCACCGTTCTTTCTTCTATCCATCAGTATCATTAGGCTGGATATTTACCGAGCTTCCGGCATTGAAAGACAATCAGGTTCTCTCTTATGGAAAGCTCCGTCTGTCTTATGCACAGGTTGGACAAGCCGGTCAGTTCTATAATAATTACATGTATGTTCCGGCTTATGGCAGTGGTATGTATGTCTACACGCCAATCAGTTATCCGCTCGGTGGTGCCAAGGGTTATGCTCCTTACTTTGTGAAGTTTGATGAAAACCTGAAGCCACAGAACACCTCTAACTGGGAAACGGGTATTGACTTGGGACTCTTCAAGAACCGTGTCAAACTCGATTATACGTTGAGTTATCAGGATGTCAGAAACCAGATATTCGATGTTCCAACGGCAGGCACGACGGGATATCAGTCACTCCGCACGAATGCAGGACGGATGGTGACTTGGTCTCACGAGCTTTCTGTGAATGCAACTGTGCTTGATCATCATGACTACAGCATGGAATTAGGCGTTAACTTCACGAAAGTTACCAACAAGGTAAAGGAACTTGCCGATGGTGTTGAGAGCATTATGCTCGGTGGTTTCGTTGAACCACAGATACGTGCACAGGCAGGTTACACCTATCCTAATATCTATGGCAGGGCTTTCAAGCGTACTAAAGACGGCCAGTTACTGCTGGATGCCAATGGTCTTCCACAGGCAACCGCAGCCAGTGTGAACCTTGGTGAGTGTGCGCCCGACTTCAACATGGGTTTCAATCTCCATGCACGTTACAAGAAAGTCTCACTTTCAGCAACAATGGATTGGCAGAAAGGGGGCTGCATGTATAATGGAACGCTGCTGACAATGAACTTCTTCGGTGCCTCCAAGGAGTCGCTCCCTTATCATGAAGGAACGATGGTTGCCGAAGGAATCAACGAAGCAACCGGGCTGAAGAATACCGTTGAAGTGAGCAAGCAGGATTATTATCAGGCTTACAACGATGTGACTGAAGCCGGCATCTTCGACACAAGCTATCTCAAGTTGCGCGATGTGACCTTGAGTTATCAGTTCCCTAAGTTTGCAGGTATTGACCTTTCAGTCTATGGTTTCGCCCGCAATGTCCTCCTTTGGGCTAAGATGCCGAACCTCGATCCAGAGAGTTCGCAGGGTAACGGCAATATGAGTGGCTACTTCGAACGCTACTCCGTACCTAACACTTCAAGTTTCGGTGGTGGCTTTAAACTCACATTCTAAGCACCGACTAACATTTGATAAACGTAAAGAGCATTGATTATGAAAATGAAATATATATTTGGTGTGGCCCTGACTTCAGTGATGTTTGCCTCTTGTTCTGAAGATATCATGGATCATATCAATAAAGACGAGGCACACCCGAGCATCAATATCAACGCCAAACTCCAGCTGACGGATGCTGAAGTGGCGACAGTCTATAGCACGCTCTGTGGCAACTATGCCTGGTATGTCAGTTCTTATACCGAGCAACTCTTCGGTACCGGCAACAACCAATTACGCATGGTGGAGAAACGAAACCTATCGGAGGTGGCCGGAAGTGCAGTGTTTGAAAACGAATGGAACAGCACTTACCTCAATCTCAACAATCTCCGTCTGATGCATAACAAATGTCAGGAGGGTGGAGTTAATGCCAAGGAATATAATCTTTTGGGCGTAACTCAGACGCTTGAAGCTGTCAACTGGGCCACTTTGACCGACCTTCATGGCGACATTCCCTATAAGGAATGCTTCGTAACTTCCAATCCTCAGATTGACAAACAGAAAGTAGTTTACGACCGTGTCTTTGAACTTCTCGACAGCGCACAAATCAACTTTGCCCGCGGAACCGATGATTTCAGCGCGAATGATATTATCTATAGCGGTAAAGTTGCTAAGTGGGCAGCATTTGCCCACGCGCTGAAAGCCCGCTATCTGCTGCGTACCTATGGGGTAAACAAGACCACGGCACAGCTTCAGAAGGTTGTTGCCGAAGCACAGGCTGCTATCAGTGGCGGTTTTGAAGGCTGCGAATTAGCTGTGTTCAACGGCCAGACTGCCGACAACTCCTGGTATGCTTACGCCCAGAGTCGTAGCTACACAGGTTGTTCGTCAACGGTAGAAAAACTGCTGACAGCCCGCAATGATCCCCGCGAACCTATTTACAACTACAACAAATTTGGCAAGAATGTGGTTGCAAATCCAGGAGATGACGCCTTAGCTTCAGAGACAGAGTATGTCAATTGGCCTGCTTATTTGGACAATGGTGCTGCTCCTTTGCACATGATGAGCAGTTCAGAGCTTTATTTCATCCTTGCCGAAGCGCAGGCACGTTTAGGTACAGACGCCAAGACTGCATTTGAAAAGGGAGTTACCGCCTCAATAAAAGACTTCTATACTGCCGGTGGAAGCGTCATCGAAGCAAGCATTACCGATGCTCAGATTGCGAATTATCTGACTTCAATCAATGCTCGTTTCACGGCAAATCCCTTGAATGAGATCCTCATTCAGAAGTATATTGCACAGACACGTGACGAGCAATTGGAGACCTATAACGACATCCGCCGTTGCCGTTACATTGACGGCAGCTATCCGGTCACCATGACCAACCCTAACAATACGTCGGGAGGTGCCAACCGTTGGCCGCTCTGTCTGCCTTATGGTGACAGCGATGTGAAGTCCAATCCGCATGTGACTGCAGCCTTTGGCAGCGGAAACGATGCCGGAATGTATGTCTTCACGAAGCGCGTGTGGTGGGCAGGTGGCGAATAATCTGCAGCTTATGGCTTCGTGATGAAGCGCACAAAATAGACGAAAGACATAGTCCACGTGTGGATTATTAAATTTCTCTCTCGCTTTAGGGCTGGCTTTTGCCAGCCCTTTTTGCCTATAATCAGAAAATAGTGTTACCTTTGCAAAGCGATAATATAAAGGTAAAAAGATGAAAAGATTTGTAGGATTAATTCTGTTATTCATTTCTGTTGCGGCACAGGCACAGTTGGCAAATGCCGTGACAGACAATCACTGGGTGGGCACTTGGGCTACAGCGCAGCAGCCTGTAGTAAAGAGTTTCATGCCTTATAACAACAATATGAGCGGTCGTTCGGTGCGACAGATTGTGAAAGTCTCGATAGGTGGCAAGCAGCTTCGGCTTGAGTTGAGCAACGAACTCTCGCGTGAACCGCTCGTTATCCGCTCGGTCTACATCGCACATGCTGCCGACAGCTTCGTTATTGTGCCCTCCACGGCGAAGTATCTCACGTTTGGTGGCCGTTACAACACCGTCATTCCGGCGGGCAAGGCCGCTTTCAGTGATGCGTTGAACTTCGATCTTCAACCGTTGGAAAAGCTTGCCATTACCATTAATTATACCAAGGCTCCCGCCGTCCCTACGGTTCACATGGGGTCCCGAACGACGAGTTATATCCTGCGGGGCGTGTCAACTCCCAAGACGAGTTTTGCCAAGGCGTTCCGTGAAGACCATTGGTTTAACATCTCGGCCATTGATGTTTATGACCTCACAGCCAAGAGTATAGCCATCATCGGCAATTCCATCACCGATGGAAAGAACTCAACCAACAACGCACAAAACCGCTGGCCGGACATTCTTTCAGAGGTTTTGCAGAAGAAACAAGGCGTGACCGACGTCGGAGTTCTTAATCTCGGCATCGGCAACAACCGTGTAACGATGAAGGGAGGCTTTGGATTTATGGCCCGCGAACGCTTCAATCGGGATGTCCTTTCACAGCGAGGTGTGCGTGCGGTTGTTATCTTTGAGGGCGTAAATGACATCGGAGCAGCAGCTTTCGGCCAAAGCGAAACCGTGGCAAATGACCTTATCTATGCCTACGAAGAGATGATACGCAAGGCCAAGGAGCGCAATCTGCGCGTCTATCTCGGCACGATTACGCCATTCAAGGGGGCCGGCTATTACTCTGCTTTCCATGAAGCGGCCCGCCAAACTGTAAATCAATGGATACGCAGTCAGCGTGAGAAGGTCGACGGCATCCTTGATTTCGATGAGCTGCTTCGCGATCCTAACGACCCCGAACGCCTGCAGAAACATTGGCAGAGCGATTGGTTGCACCCCAATCCCGAGGGATATCGTGCCATGGGAGAATATGCGGCAGGGGTGATAACGTGTCGTTAGTCAGTGCTTCTTCCCTTGGGGAGTACTGGAATTGGTTTTTAGTTATTTATTTTTACAAATGCTTTCGCATAACTCGCGTATTCAAAAAACATTTTATGTCGGGCCGAAATACGCGAGTTTTGAGCCTTTTAAGTAATGCGTTGGCTATCAGGTTGTTATGTAATATCAGTTGTTTTCAGGGCTGAAATCATGTTGATTTTATTGCTGTTTTGACGCATATTGCATCGTGTTTTGCCTCACTTTGCATGCTGTCTTGATGCAGAAGACGCGGTGTTTTGATGCAGATTGCAAGCCAAAGTGATGCAGGTTGCAGGATAATGTGTCAGAAACGGCATTGCTTTTTGATTTGAAAGGCGCGATTTGGGCTTGTTTATGCGCTTTCTTTTTCTAAAAGGTAACTTCTGAAAGAGGCCTTTTTTGACCAATAAAATTTACAAAACAGAGGCGTTTGTCGGGATGTTCCAAGCAGCGTTGTGTGGAGATTGGAGAGACAAGACAGGCAGAAAGAATACGGCTTCAGGCTGGGGATGCACCGCAGACTTCATCACTTTGGGTGCACATCAGCATGTTTTTGTCAGCCAACATCAAGTTGATGACGAAAAAAAACGGGCCGTTCTTCTTTGTAATCTCACTCGTTTGCAGTAACTTTGCAGCATACAGGAAACAGAATTTTAAGTTTATATAAGTTATGGCAAAGAAAGCGTTATTGATGATTCTCGACGGATGGGGAATCGGAAAGCATGGTAAGGGTGATGTTATCTATAATACTCCGACACCTTATTTAGATTATCTGAATGCAGTTTCTGCACATTCTCAGCTTCAGGCTTCAGGCGAAAACGTAGGTCTTCCCCACGGACAGATGGGTAATTCTGAAGTTGGTCACCTCAATATCGGTGCCGGCCGAGTGGTTTATCAGGACTTGGTGAAGATCAATAAAGCCTGCGAAAGCGGTGACATCTTGAAGAACCCCGGCATTGTTGAAGCTTATTCTTATGCCCAAAAGACGGGCAAGAAGCTCCACTTGATGGGCTTAACTTCAACGGGAGGTGTGCACTCTTCACTCAATCATCTCTTCAAGTTGATAGAGATAGGTAAGGAATATCAGCTCAAAGATGTATATGTGCATTGCTTCATGGATGGGCGAGATACCGACCCAAGAAGCGGCAAGGGCTTCATTGAAGACGTAGAGGAATGCTGCCAGAAGAATGGTGCTCACATCGCAAGTATCATTGGCCGGTTCTATGCAATGGACCGAGATAAACGCTGGAACCGCGTGAAAGAGGCTTATGATTTGCTTGTGAAGGGCGAAGGAAAACAGGCCGATGACTTGGTTAAAGCCATGCAGGAGAGTTACGACGAGGGCGTGACCGATGAGTTTATCAAGGCAATCAACAACAGCAAAGTCAACGGAACGATTGAAGAAGGCGATGTAGTTATCTTCATTAACTACCGTAATGACCGTGCAAAGGAACTGACGGAAGTGCTTACTCAGCAGGATCTGCCGGAAGAAGGTATGACGACTGTGAAGGGTTTGAAGTATTATTGTATGACACCATACGACCCGAATTTCAAGGATGTAAAGGTGCTCTTCCCGAAGGAAAACGTGCAAGATACACTCGGAGAATACCTTTCCCGATTAGGTAAGAAGCAGCTTCATACGGCCGAAACAGAGAAGTATGCCCATGTAACTTTCTTCTTTAATGGCGGTCGTGAGGAGCCTTTTGAGGGCGAAGATCGTATTCTTGTGGCTTCTCCTAAGGTGGCTACGTATGACTTAAAGCCGGAAATGAGTGCCTTTGAGGTTAAGGATAAGCTTGTCGGTGCTATCAACACACAGGAGTATGACTTTATTGTTGTCAACTTTGCCAACGGTGATATGGTGGGTCATACAGGTGTATATCATGCTATTGCAAAGGCAGTCTGGGCCATTGACCACTGTGTGGAAGAGGTCGTTGAGACAGCTAAAACCAACGGTTATGAGGTGATTATCATTGCTGATCACGGTAATGCTGATAATGCAATCAACGAGGATGGCACGCCAAACACTGCTCACTCGCTGAACCCTGTGCCGTTTATTTACGTGACAGATAATAACTCTGCCACTGTGAAAGATGGCCGTTTGGCCGATGTTGCTCCGTCAATTCTGCACATCATGGGCTTGGAACAGCCTGCTGACATGACGGGAGAATGCTTGATATCTGACAATAAATAAATGCGCAATGGTAAAGATTGAAGAGAGTTGGAAGCCCTATCTTGGCGCGGAATTCGATAAACCCTATTTCGTGAACTTAACCAAATTGGTGCGCGAAGAATATCTGCATACCACGTGCTATCCGCCGGGAAAGCTGATTTTCAACGCCTTCAACCTTTGCCCTTTCCATAAAGTGAAGGTGGTAATCATAGGCCAAGACCCTTATCATGAGCCTGGTCAAGCCATGGGTTTGAGCTTTTCTGTGCCCGAAGGTGTAGTGATGCCCCCTTCACTTATCAATATCTTTAAGGAGATTGAAATGGATCTTGGCAAGCCGATGCCGCGAAATGGAGATCTCACACGATGGGCCGAGCAGGGCGTTCTGCTCTTGAATGCCACGCTGACTGTGCGTGCTCATCAGGCCAACAGTCATCAACGATTGGGCTGGACCACGTTTACCGATGCTGCAATCAAGGCTTTGAGCGAACATCGCGACGGTCTTGTTTTCATGCTTTGGGGTGGATTTGCCCGCAGCAAAAAGTATCTGATAGATCAAAACCGACATCTTGTTTTGGAGTCTGTTCATCCTTCTCCGCTCTCCGCTAACCGTGGAGGATGGTTTGGAAATCATCAGTTTTCAAGATGTAATGAATACTTAAGAGGTAGGGGAGAACAGGAAATAGAGTGGTAAGAAACCCCTCCCCAGCCCTCTCCTCGGGGGAGGAAGTGCAGGCTTATAGCCCATTTTATCATACTTCGAATGTCTGGTGTAGACATTTTCTGTCATGGCTGAACCGGCCAATTACTGCAAACAACATTATGAATAAAGAGGATTTGCATATTATACAGGTGGGAAACGTGTTGGTTTCTCCCGATATTATTACCGAGAAGTTCTGTTGTGATTTGGAGAAATGCAAGGGAGTTTGTTGCATAGAAGGCGATGCCGGAGCACCTGTTACACTTGATGAAATCGGTGGAATTGAGGATGCTTTAGACACCATTTGGGGCGATATGAGTGCTTCGGCACAGGCTGTTGTCGACAGACAAGGCGTGGCCTACACGGATATTGAAGGCGATTTGGTGACGAGTATTGTAGGAGGTAAGGATTGTGTTTTTACCTGTTATGAGGGCGATTGTTGTCTTTGTGCACTCGAACGTGCCTACCGTGACGGGCATACACGCTTCATAAAGCCTATTTCCTGCGCTCTTTATCCGATACGTGCCAAGGAGTTTGGCCATGGACTTGTAGGCATAAACTATCATAAGTGGAAGATATGTAAGGATGCAGTTGCAAAGGGTGAAGCCCTCAATCTTCCTGTTTATAAATTCTTGAAAGGCCCACTTATCCGGCGTTTTGGCGAAGAATGGTATGCAGAACTGTGTGAGGCAGCTGAAGAGATAGAGCAGATGATTGCAGAATAGAAGCCTTCCCCGCTCCCTCCAAAGGCGAAGAAGGCCGGCTGTTTCTTAGAAAGAGATATCTATACCGGCATCAACGGTGTTATAATCTTTACGTACAGGCACGATAGGAGAGGTGTCGTAGATGATGCGATAGGTGCCACGTATGCCGATTTTCGGTGTGATATGATACGCAAGGTCTACTGCTCCGCCGAACCTTGCGCTTTTGAAATAGCTGTCAGGCTTGGCTTGATGAATGGCGGTTGTAGTCAGTTCCCAATGTTCTCCGAGTGAATGTTTGAAGCTAAGTGACAGATGACTCTTCACACTTCGGCTGTAAGCATAATCGCTTATGCCTGCAGGTGGGTCGGGATATTGCCACTTTTCAAACTCATAGAAAAGGCCGACAGCTGCAAACATGAGGCAGTGCTCGGTGTTAACGAGGCGATATCGGGACTGAACTCCCGAGGAAATCTTGAATGTCATGCCACGGCTTCCTGCCCATTGTGACTCTACATAAGGGTAAACTTCAAAGGCATGATGAAGCAGATAACGATATTCTGCGTGCACATAGCCTCCACTTACGGTGATCTTCTTACCGTAGGTTGAGAATTCAAGTTTATTGATAAGGTTTATAACCCGACTCTTTTTAATCAGCAGATTGAGGTTAGCTGTGTTCTTAAGGGTAAGTACATTCTCTTTCTCTGTCTTGAAATCTACCACCGGTTGCAATGACCCTTGTATGGTTTTTGTGCTGTCTATCTCCATTGTAAGGTTCTCGGAGAAGAGCATCTGGGCCTGTGTCGGCATTGAAATCATCATGAAAACGAAGAACGAAATACATTTAATGACGATTGATTTTCGTACCTGAATACATTGAAACGGCAATGGGAAATAGGGACTGAGCAGCTTGCAAAGGCCCTTGTTGGTGTTTAGTTGTTTCATTTCTTGTTATTTTTTATTTTCCAAATGTTGGGTGCAAAGGTAAAGAAAATCTTCAAACTACGTTGTATGTCAAAGCATTTAAATTGCCAATCTTGCTTTCTTGTCGATGCAAGATCTTACAAACCTATACTTTTCTGTATTCGGAAGGCGACACACCAACATGGTCTTTAAAGTATTTTCCCATGAAGCTTTGGTTCGGAAAGTTCAGCTCGACAGCAATCTCTTTGATGCTTTTTGCAGTGCTTTTCAGCATGATGCGCAGTTCGTGTATCGTGTAATAGTCAATCCATTCATTGGGAGTACGGTGGCTGATAGCCTTTACAGCCTCTGAAAGATACTTCGGAGTAATGTTCAACTGCTTGGCATACCAACCCACACGACGTTCAGAACGGAAGTGATTTTCAACGAGTTTGACATAATCAAAGAATATCTTTTCAAGACGGGAAGAGTGGTGTTTGTCGTTTTTCTGAATGCGATAGATTGCATTACTGAGGTCGTAAATGAGGGCCTGAAGCAGTAGTTTCACAGTCTCTACACGAAAAAGATGCGCTTTGTTGTCTAACTTTTGCTTGATGATGCTAAAGTAGTTGGCCACTGTGTTGACTTCATCGGTCTCAAGTTCACATACAGGATGGTTTCTTGCAAATAGGAAAAGCGAAGACAATTCGTGTACATTCAATATCACTTCCCGATAGAAGTTCTTCGACATAATGATGCCAATACCCTTGAAATCTGCACTCAAACTATAGTTGTCTGTGACGTCTCCGGGGGTGACGATAAGGATGTCTTTGGGCAGAACAACATAGTCGATGGTATTTAAAGAGTATTTTCCGACCCCTGAAGTGCACATGCCGAAAAACAGAAAGTCAAGTCTTCCCGGTTCATTAGAACGGGGTAAGTCTGCGATGTTATTGACTAAAAGGAGGTCTTCATCAATATGGCTTCCCTTGTTAGTCTCGAGTAAAAAGCCGATAGTTAGTTCTTTCATAAGTGGTCTATATAGTTAAAATGGTGTTATAAGAAGAAGAATAAAAGAGGTTATAACCGTCATTTTCACAAGGAAAAAGACTTGACTAATGCCAACTTATGTGAGGGTAGGGAGCGGTTTCTATACCTTCAACACGCTGGATTTGGCTGTTTTTAAAATGTTGGTCTCCTGTAATCCAAACGTTTCTGAACGTTTGTCGGGTGAATTTCCGATAGGCTTGTTCGTCCATTTCTCCGCTGCATTGATAGCCTAATCCATTGATGTTGAGACGTTCTCCCATGTTGGCATCACGCAGCGTTACACGTACATAGCCATGAAACCCGGTATTGAATTCATAGCAGGTGGTATCGCCTTCAACGACATAATAGGCGGGTGTGATAATCTTCGTGACGCGTTCGGCTGTATAAGCCACCCTGCGATAGTCTGTCTTCTGGCTGTTGTCAGCCGCTAAACTCACTGCTCCTTGCCAGCAGGCCGGTGCAAAATCAGCAGCATTCCATTGCGTCTGACTGTAGTCGGAGGCATGAAATATCTCGTCATATGTGGTGTCAAGCCGCACATTTGCCTTGCGACAAAGCCAGTTACTGTCTGAAACGAGACTGAAAGGGTGGTTTTCTGCATCTCTTCCATAATAGGAGATAGCTACCTGGCGAGGCTGAATATGAGGATATGAAGGGCTATACCACACGGCAATCACGTTGCTGTCGGGGCGAAGAAAGCGTGTAATGTCGAAGCAAAGACTGATAGGTCGGTCGTTAAAAGCTTGCTTGCGGAAAGGCATTCTGACGTCAGTCGACACATTATAACCGTTCACATAGAGATCAAAATAGCCCGTTGTGACAACTTCAAGCATGGCAAACTGTGGTCTCCCCTCGCAGAGATAGGTTTGCCGGAACCATATCTGTGCGGTGGAGTCTACGTCAGGATAGCCTATCCAATGGGGCTGAAAGTCTTGTGCCTGCAAGCTGATGGCCTGTAGAAAAAGCACGAAACCTAATATCCATTTTGTCATATCTGAAATTAAAAATCCCCCTCCTGCATGGAGGAGAGGGATATATGGCTTGTTGATCAGTAACAGATTTTATGCATCAATGTTAGCATATGTGGCGTTCTGCTCAATGAATTCGCGTCTCGGTTCAACGTCATCACCCATCAACATGGAGAAGATTTCGTCGGCTTCAGCAGCATTCTGTATGGTTACCTGCTTCAAGAGGCGCGACTTCGGATCCATGGTTGTCTCCCAAAGCTGCTCGGGATTCATCTCTCCCAAACCTTTGTAGCGCTGTGTGTGCAGGCTCTTGTCGTCTTCTTTTCCTTCAACATACTTGTCAATGAAAGCCTGACGCTGCTGCTCCGTGTAGCAATATTCACTCGCTTTCTTATAGGTACACTTGTACAATGGAGGTGTAGCGATGTAGAGATGTCCGTCTTCAATGACCTTCGGCATAAAGCGATAGAAGAGTGTCATGATGAGAGTGTCGATGTGAGAACCGTCGACATCGGCATCGGTCATAATGATAATCTTGTCATATCTCAGTTTATCGATATTGGCTTCGCGGTCATCTTCGCCCTCAACACCAAAGCGGACGCCGATGCTCTGAATGATATTCATGACCGACTCGGCTTCGAAAACACGATGCCATTGCACCTTTTCTACATTCAAAATCTTACCTCGAAGCGGCAGAATTGCCTGTGTGTAACGGTCGCGACCTTGCTTGGCAGAGCCTCCCGCAGAGTCTCCCTCGACGAGGAATATCTCGCATTCTTTCGGGTCTTTATTAGAGCAATCGGCCAGTTTCCCAGGCAAACCGCCACCTGTCATCACGCTCTTTCGCTGTACGCTTTCACGTGCCTTGCGAGCTGCAATGCGTGCTGTTGCGGCTAAAACCACCTTTTCACAAATCTTCTTTGCCTCGATAGGATGCTCTTCTAAATAGTTTGACAGAGCCTCACCAACGGCTTGTTGCACGGCTCCTGATACCTCGCTGTTGCCCAATTTGGTCTTTGTCTGTCCCTCAAACTGCGGCTCTGCCACCTTAATGGATATCACGGCAGTGAGTCCTTCACGGAAGTCTTCGCCGGCAATCTCTATCTTTGCCTTCTCAATCTGCTTGGCAATAGTAGGTTCTGCATCGGCATAAGCCTTCAAAGTACGGGTCAGTGCGGCGCGGAAACCGGTCAGATGAGTACCTCCTTCAATCGTATTGATGTTGTTGACATAGCTATGAATGTTCTCCGAATAGTCGGTGTTGTACATGATAGCCACTTCAATTGGAATGCCTTGCTTCTCTGTTTTCAGGTAAATCACATCGTCGAAGAGATGTGTGCGGTGGCGATCTACGTAGCGAACAAACTCTTTCAGTCCGTCTTTTGCATGGAAAACTTCCTGTCGGGTCTTGCCTTCTTCATTGGGACGGAGGTCAGTAAGCGTGATGCGTATACCCGCATTGAGGTATGCAAGCTCACGCATTCGGCTGGCAACGATGTCCCATTTGTAGGTCGTTGTAGTGAAAACAGTCGGGTCCGGCCAGAATTGTTGGCGGGTTCCACGCTTAGTTGTTTCCCCAACTACTTTGACCGGATAGAGCGGTTTGCCTTTTTCGTATTCCTGTTGATATATCTTTCCATCCCTGAAAACCTGCGAAAGCATGTGCGAAGAGAGTGCATTCACGCAGCTTACACCCACACCATGCAGACCACCGCTGACCTTGTAAGAGCCTTTATCGAACTTACCGCCGGCATGAAGCACGGTCATAACGACCTCAAGAGCCGACTTATGAAGTTTCTTATGCTCATCAACAGGAATGCCACGACCGTTATCTTCAACGGTAACGGAGCCGTCTTCATTGAGCGTAATCTCAACATCTGTGCAGTAACCTGCCATGGCTTCGTCGATAGAGTTATCCACTGTCTCGTTGATAAGATGATGAAGTCCCTTCTCACTGATGTCGCCAATGTACATGGCCGGACGCTTACGAACAGCCTCAAGCCCTTCAAGGACTTGGATATTCGAGGCAGAATAATTTGCCTCGGAGTTTTGATTTTCTGCCATTTCCTTCAAAAATGTGATTTAATTGCAAAGATACTAAAAAAGATAGAGACTGCGAAACTTTTATACGCTAAAATACATTAATGTGAAAGGGCTTTGCAGTTGATTCTCAAGAAGAAAGGAATAGCATGGAAATACGTAGGAAAAAAGAGGCTTTTCGGCATGCTCCTGTATATTGGTCTCATTGCGTTGAACGTGGATGTAATCGTGAGAAAGCTCTGCTTTCCTGTAAAGATTGTTGCTTGTTTTTAACATTTCGTGGCTGCACCAAATAGAGAAAAAGAAGCGGGAAAACAGAGGCTGTTGTTCCATTTCGGTATTCTTGGTGGGCATTTCCGTTCATCATGCGTTGTAACTTGACGCAAAACACAACGCTGTTTGCATCAAATTGCGTTGTAACCTCATGCAGATTGTCACGTAACTTGATGCAAATGACATGGTCTTTTGTTGTTATCTTTTGTTTGAATTTGAATGGTTTTTTGTAACACTTTGATGCTCAATATATTGCGAAAAGATAGAAAGTGGGGTGTGTTTTGGGTGAGGATATGCTTTGTTCTGAATTTGCAAAGCATTTGAGAGCAATTGTAAACATTCGTGATGAATATTAACACATGGTAGTTTCAACTACCAAATGCGAA
>NZ_KV817518.1:0-218 GCF_001814685.1 Prevotella sp. HMSC077E09
GAAAACTATTCGTTAATGACCACTACGGAGATACTCACCTATTTGGGTATTTATACCCACCAGCCACTTGTTGCCAAGCGTATGGGCGAAGCCTTGAAGAAAGCAGGATACATAAAGGTGAGCAAACGAAGAAACGGTGGTAGCCCCATCTATGTCTACAAGATTAGGAAAATCTTGCCATGCCCGCTCCTTCAAACTTGTAGTAGCCAAATGTAGTA
>NZ_KV817519.1:0-415 GCF_001814685.1 Prevotella sp. HMSC077E09
GTCATCTTGCGAGGTCTCTGATAGCGTCGCTTGCGCCTTCTTGCTCTCCTGACGGCAACCGTATAGGTGTATTTACCCGTATATTCAGAAGAGTTACGCTCTATCTCACGGTATACTGTACTTCTGTGGACGCCTATTGCTTCTGCAATTGCTTTCTTGGACATTTCTTTTTGGAGTAAGACAGAAATTGTGTATCTTTGCTCCGAGGTTAATTGATGGAACTTCATAATACAAAATTAATTAATCTTGGGGAGACCGTGGTCTCCCCTTTGTTTAATATATGTTTAATCGTAATCTTCTGTTTCGCTCTCGGGGGCTGCGAGCCCCCGCCGCTGGGCACCCCCTCGGTGTTTTTCATAGTTCTTTGTAAACTATTTGTCACCGGAGACTGTCGCATTTACTAATTTAAACTGCA
>NZ_KV817520.1:0-1340 GCF_001814685.1 Prevotella sp. HMSC077E09
CATAATCAGGGTGTGGGGCGGTAAGCCCCACCGAAAAAACCACGCTCCCATACAATTAGACATATAGGAGCGTGGAAATTTCATAAAACAAATTTCCGTAAATCAATCAGTACAGACTTGAATACGGCTTTATCATATCCTTCCTTTTTCAGAAGAGCCAACATGCGCTTTGAATAAGCATTGGCTTGCGTCTTGCTCATGCCAAATTTGCTTTGCATTGGTCGGTTAGGGCGCATAGTCTGCACTTCGTAACTTTCTCGATAAATCGGAACATAAATTGTTCGCTTGATGACTTCTATTCTTGGATACCTAAGCATAGTGTGTTATTTATAAATTAAAACAGTTCTAATTGGCAGGGGTTGAACAACTTTCTGTAAGACTTAATCTTATTCATCGTATCCTTAAGTATTGGAAGAGCAGACGAACCTCTTGTTTCGAGTTTGTTTGCATCATCATCATTCGGGGCACCGTCTCTGAATAGAATTTCGTCAATGACCCGTTGACAATTTTCCTCTACACGGTTTAAGGCAGCGGAGACAGCTTCTTTCTCGGTATTGTAACCGTCTTTTAGAGTGTCAACATAAACTGCCCCACAGCAACCGCCTTGTGTCCAAAAATTATAACTAAGTCCAAAGTCCCATCGCCCATTGTCTGATTGCGCTGTTGTAACCTTAAAGAAACAGACTTTTTTAGCCCAATCAATTTTAATATGTGGTGTCAGACACACATCGGCAATATTGAAACAAAATTCTTTATATGTATGCACAACCTTTGGTGGATTCCCTTTCAAATAGTTACACCATTCCTTAAATGTAAATCTCTGACCTGTACACCGGCATTTATAGTGAATTTCTTTATTCATTTGTTTGATATTCATTTTATGAAACACAGTCATTATCTTGTTTTATAGGGGACAAACTATTCAACAATTTTGCAAATCCTATTTTTGAGTTGTTTTTATGCTGCGTTTACAAGTTTCCAAAGTTCCTCTTCAGACTTGACTTCTGTCCCGTTGTAATAAAAATGGGTATCAAGCGATCCGTTGATATAGCTGTCGAACATTTCTCGGCTGCAATCCATTGTGTCAACAAAGTAATAAACGACTTTAAGCCAAAGTATTTCCATGAGGCAATTTCTCACATTTGAGGTGTTGTATCCGGCCACCTCTATCGCTTCGTCCAAGTCTTCATCTGTCCAATCATAACCGAAGTTAGTTTTGAACTCATCTAACTGACTGTCCAAATTAGAAAAACCTAATGCTGCTAAAATCATTTCGTTGTTTGACATAATCTATTATTTTATGAAGTTGTTATTTATTCTGGGCATCCCGATTCTCAACC
>NZ_KV817521.1:0-57181 GCF_001814685.1 Prevotella sp. HMSC077E09
TTGCAAATAGAATAACAAGCGTTCTTTGTTGATGTAGAAATATGCGATAGAAAGTACTTCGCTCGTTTCCAAATCGTTACCTGTTTAGTTTTTACAGCGAGGTAACTTTTTTATTTTCAGTTAGATACATTTTAAGAATTATTTTGCAGCGTAATATGAATGGAGTTATAAATCAAGGTGTTTGCCATTGAAAAACAAGCGCGGTCATCCTGCTTTCTTTCCCGTTTGTTGTCACTGTGGATACAGCCTGTCAGGGAGATTTCTTTTCTCCCTTTTCATGGCGTTTTGTAATATTGGTTATGCCGCTTTCCGTTGCCGATAAGCCCATGTTTCTCCTGCTGTGGAATAAAAAGATGACTGGAAATGTCTTTCATACAGAATATTTCCGTAACTTTGTAAATCATAAAATGAAAAGCTTACAGACTTATTTTCAGACATGGGAGAAAAGACATTAATTGACGACTACCGCGAACAAGTGAGGCAAATCATGCTGAAAGCAACCAAGGAAAACGGCGAACCGAGACTCACGGAGAAAGAAGTGAAAGACATCCTGACGTCGTTTTCTGATGAAGACTTAGCCTTTGGCATGCCTTTCAACACGCCCGAAGAGACGGCTGCCATGCTGCTTTCCGAATAAAGTAAAGGCAGAAAGCCGGCCAACGGCAAGCAACACACCCTGCAAGAACAAAAAATCGGAGTAGATTTCTCACTCCGATACTCATCGGTGGGACGCCTTTCAGCTTCCCACATACGCTTATTGACTAACTAACTTCAACCTGAAAATAATAACTAAAAACCTAAAACGTAATACGTTATCCTTTCAAACAATCTCTGTTTTTACCTCAGACTAATCCTATGTTATATCTTTATATCCTGAAAAATAATCTTTCGCTTACCTTAACTATACCTATGAGATGCTCTCTAATCAATCTTCTAAACCTAAAACCTATTGTCGTTTTGTGTCTGCGAAAATAGAAATAATTTCAAAAGAAGACCTCATCTGTTGCCAACTTCCATGAATTATACCGCGAATTTTTGATGTAAATCAAGTTTCGTTCCCGTCTGACGGCATGATTTCCCCAAACATAATCTTTCTAAACTCCAAGCTATTCCTCTCGCCATTCCTTGCAGGAAATGTTTTTTTTGCGTATCTTTGTCCACATATCCATATACCCCAAAAACTTCAAACCATTAAGACATGAATAAGAATCTTTTGTTTGCAGTGGTTGCCTTGGCAAGTCCGTTATGTGGTCATGCCCAGCTACAACCAACGTTTACAGAGTGGCACGACTGTGCTGTTAACGAGGTGAACCGTTTTCCCTTGCACACCGATTTCTTCGCTTTTGAGTCAGCTGACAAGGCACTGAAAGGCGAAAAGGAGCATTCGAACAATTATCTTTCACTCGAAGGCGACTGGAAATTCAATTGGGTTGCTAATGCCGATGAACGTCCGACCGACTTCTATCAGCCTGCTTTCAACGATGCCTCATGGGGCAAGATGAGTGTGCCGGGGTGCTGGGAAGTTAATGGTTATGGCGATCCTGTATACTTAAACGTCGGCTTTGCATGGCGAGGTCACTTCAAAGACAACCCTCCACAGGTTCCGATTAAAGACAACCACGTGGGCAGTTACCGCCGTGTCATCACGCTTCCCGACACGTGGAAAGGCCGTCAGGTCATTGCCCACTTCGGGTCGGTCACATCGAATATGTATCTCTGGGTTAACGGACAGTATGTCGGTTACACTGAAGACAGCAAGATGGCTGCCGAACATGACATTACAAAATACCTCAAACCGGGTGAAAACCTCATAGCATTCCAGACGTTCAGATGGTGTGACGGGTCTTACAGTGAAGACCAAGATTTCTGGAGATTAAGCGGAGTTGCTCGCGAATGCTACCTTTATTCACGCGACAACAACATCCATATTGATGACATTCGCATCACTCCTGACCTCACCAATAACTATACAGACGGCGATGCCATGATAGCAGTCACGGCGAAAGGTAACCCTATTATCGACTTCGAATTGCTGAATGCTAACGGCGTTGCAGTGGTGAAAACCGAGTCAAACTTCAAGAAACGGCAAAGTGGAAACGTGCATTTCGTCATCCGTAACGTGAAGAAATGGACTGCAGAGACACCTTATTTATATACCCTTGTGGCTACGGTGAAAGACCAGAAGCGCCAGGTAAAGGAGGTCATCACACAGAAAGTGGGCTTCCGCAAGATTGAAATCAAGAATTCACAACTGTTGGTCAACGGCCAGCCTATCCTCATCAAAGGAGCTGACCGCCATGAGATGGACCCCGACGGAGGCTATGTTGTGAGCACAGAACGCATGATACAAGACATCAAAATCATGAAGCGTCTGAACATCAATGCTGTCAGAACATGCCATTATCCCGATGATCCGCGCTGGTATGACCTATGTGATAAGTATGGACTCTACCTTGTTTCAGAGTCCAATCAGGAGAGTCATGGCTTCGGTTATGATGAGAATTCATTGATGCTTCAGCAGCAGTTTGCTGCTCCGGTGATGCAACGCAACCAGCATAATGTAGCTTCTCACTTCAATCATCCAAGCATTATCGTGTGGAGTTTGGGCAATGAAAGCAAATATTGTGACCATTTCGACAAAGCTTATGATTGGGTTAAGCAACAGGATCCGTCGCGTCCTGTGCAGTATGAACGCGCTGCATGGAGAGGTGGAAGGGCTTCGGATATCTTCTGTCCGATGTATTATCCCGTGAAATACTGCGAGAAATACTGCCTTGATTCCACGAAGACATTGCCGCTCATTCAATGCGAATACAATCACACGATGGGTAATTCCGGGGGCAATCTTGCCGAATATTGGCAGCTCGTTCGTAAGTATCCTAAGTTCCAAGGAGGCTTCGATTGGGACTTCGTTGACCAGGGATTGCACAAGAAACCGAATTATAAAGCCAACAGAACACTGGCTGATTATGAGGCAAAAGCAGCTTCGCTGGAACCTGGAACAGGTAACCAAGAGCAATATTGCTATGGTGGTGACTACAACAACTACGACCCGTCAGACAACAACTTCAACTGCAACGGCATCATAGGTCCCGACCGTCAGCTCAATCCTCATGCCTATGAACTGGCTTATCAGTATCAAGATATATGGACAGAGCCCGTGGACTTGGATGCTGGAAAGATACGAATCAAGAACGAATATTTCTTCCGTGACCTCAGCAACTACCGCTTGAAGTGGACTGCCTTGGATGAATACGGACAGGAACTTGCATCAGGAAACATCGACAATCTGAATGTTCAGCCACAGCAAACGGCTGAAATTCAGTTGCCATTAGATGAAAAGTCCAGCCGATTCATGTACTTAAATGTGGATTATCTGCTGAAAGAAGCCGAGCCACTCATGGCTAAAGGACAGTCGGTTGCACATCAGCAATTCAAGTCAGATGCGCCTGTTGCACATGCCATGTACGAACCTTCACCCGTGAAAGTGAAGTTCATCGACAAGAAGAAAGAACCGGTTATCCGTGTTGCAGGCAACAACTTCACCCTTGGTTTCGACCGAACAACAGGCTGGTTGACCCAATATGAGGTTGGCGGAACCGACATGTTAGGCAATGGCGGCATGTTGAAACCCAACTTCTGGCGTGCTTTGACAGACAACGATATGGGTGCCGATTTCCAGCATAAGCTTGGTGTTTGGCGCAATCCTGAAATGAAATTGATTTCATTAACCACTCAAACGGTAGCTAATGGAACCATGAAAGCGCATCCAACTATCATTGCATGCTATGACATGCCGGCTGTAAAAGCAAAGTTAAAGCTCACCTATACCATCTTCGAAAAAGGCAAGTTGAATGTCAAGATGCAGATGACGACCGACAAGGATGCCAAGGTAAGCGACATGCTTCGCTTCGGAATGGTGATGCAGATGCCGTATGACATGGATCAAAGTCGCTTCTTCGGACGTGGCCCAATAGAGAACTATAGCGACCGAAAAGCTTCAGAACGCATCGGCATCTATAAGCAAACAGCCGATCAACAGTTCTTCCCTTACATCCGTCCACAGGAGACCGGCACGAAACAAGACATCAAGTGGTGGCAGCAGACCAATGCTTCGGGCACGGGAATTGAAATCCATGGCCTGTCGGGTGACCTCTCCATGTCGGCCCTCCACTATGCCATTGCCGACCTTGACGACGGACTTGAGAAAGAACAACGACATAGTTACCAGGTGAAGAAGTCGCCTTTCACCAACCTTTGTATCGACAAAGAGCAGGCCGGAGTGGGCGGAACAGACAGCTGGGGTTCATGGCCTTTGGAGCCTTATCGCCTGCACTATGGCGACCGGAGCTTTGAGTTCTCTATTTCTCCTCGCATGAAATAACGCGTTTTATCCACCTTTTAACTCATAAAATCCACCTCCACGGAGGTGGATTTTCTTATTTTTGCACCCACAATACCACTGAAAGTATAACAAAAACCTAATATGAATACAAAGAAAATCCTATCGACTTTGCTGTTGACTGCACTGACTTCAGTCGGCATCAACGCACAACATCAGTTCACGGTCAGCACCAAACCCGGTGCAACCATACAGCCGACGATGTATGGCATCTTCTTCGAAGACATCAATTTCGGTGCCGATGGCGGCCTTTATGCCGAGATGGTAGAGAACCGTTCGTTTGAGTTTCCCGACCGATTAATGGGTTGGAACACCTTCGGTGATGTCACCGTGAGCGATGTCAAGCCTGCTTTCGACCGCAATCCCCACTACGTAACATTGGCCAATGCGGGGCATCGTGAGAAATGGACGGGCCTTGAAAACCGCGGTTTCTTCGGCATGGGACTGAAGAAAGGCATGCATTATGACTTTACAGTCTATGCCCGTTTGCACACCTTGCAAGGCAAAGAAGCCAAGTTCCGCATAGAACTTGTCGACGAAGAAGACCGTCCTATCAGCAAGGCTACGGTCACTGTGACGAGCAACAAATGGCAGAAACACACGGCAACGCTCACTTCTGACAAGACCATTGAAAAGGGATTGCTCCGCATTTTCCTTGAAGGCAGCGAGAGTGTTGACATCGACCATGTGAGTCTTTTCCCTGCAGACAGCTGGCAAGGTATGCGTGCCGACCTCGTAAAAGACCTTGCCGACCTGCATCCGGGCATATTCCGTTTCCCCGGCGGTTGTATCGTTGAAGGCACTGATCTGGCTACACGTTATCAATGGAAAAACACAGTTGGCCCTGCAGAAAACCGTCCGTTGAACGAGAACAGATGGAATTATACGTTCCCACATCGCATGTACCCGAATTATTATCAGACATTGGGTTTAGGCTTCTATGAGTTCTTCCTACTCTCCGAAAAGATTGGAGCCGAACCGCTTCCTGTGCTGAGTTGCGGATTAGCCTGCCAATATCAGAACGACGACAACGACAAGAATGCACACGTCTGCACCGCCGACCTGCAGCCTTATATCGATGATGCACTCGACCTCATTGAGTTTGCCAATGGTCCCGTTACGAGCAAATGGGGACGCCTGCGCGCCGATATGGGCCACCCGGCACCGTTCAATCTCAAGCAGATTGGTATTGGAAACGAACAGTGGGGCCCGCTCTATCCCGAACGATTAGCATTGTTTGTGAAGCAAATCCGCGCCAAATACCCTCACATCAAGATATGCGGCTCGTCTGGTCCTTCAGCAAGTGGCAAGGAGTTTGATTATGGTTGGGAGCAGATGCGCAGGCTCGGTGTAGACCTTGTTGACGAACATTATTACATGACTCCCGACTGGTTCCTGAAGAATGCAGGTCGTTATGACAACTATAACCGCACGGGACCGAAGGTGTTTGCAGGCGAATATGCGGCTCATGTGCATGGACTTGACAAGCAACCGACTGTAGCTATGAACAATTTTGAAGCTGCCTTGTCTGAAGCGGCATTCATGACAGGACTTGAACGCAATGCCGACGTGGTTTATCAAGCCACCTATGCGCCCCTCTTCGCACATGTTGAAGGCTGGCAATGGCGTCCCGATCTCATCTGGTTCAACAATCTTGAGAGCGTGCGTTCAGTCAACTGGTATGTCCAAATGCTTTATGCCACGAACCGAGGCACCCATGTTTTGAGTCTCACCGAAGGCGGAAAGCCTGTCGAAGGCCATGAAAATCTCTACGCAAGTGCCGTGTACGACAAGACCGCCAAGGCCTACATCGTTAAGATTGTCAATGCCGGAGACAAAGAACAGCATATCAATCTCACCTTCACGGGCCTCAAAAATCTTGGCAAGGGCAAGCTTATCACACTGCACAGCAACGACCCTCGCGCAACGAACTCGTTGGAAAACAAGACCCATGTGGTGCCCCAGACTTCTGATGTCGAAGCTCATGGCAACATGCTTTCAGTGAAAGTGCCCGCCAAGACCTTTGCAGTATATCGGTTCTGAAAACTTATCCCCTCCTCTTCTCAAGGGAGAGGAGGGCGTTTCGGCTGTCAATTTTCTTCCTTGTTTTTAACACTTTTCCCCACGGGCAAATAGAAACGAAAAACCGTTTCTCAAGCAAATGTGAAGTCATTTCATGGCTTCGAAGTCCTCGTTTCTGTCTCCAAGCTTTGCAATCTCAGTCACTTTACCATGCAAGATGACTGAGATTGTCTCGCTTTTCAAGTCAAAACACGTTGTAATCTGATGCAAATTACAACGCTTTTCAGCATGATTTCAGTCCGTTTTTCAACTTGATTTCTGTAATCATCTGATTGTCAACACATTGCAAACTGTCCAAAAACGACGCGTATTTGGAAAGAGAAAGACATTCGTTCTGAATTTGCAAAGCATTTAAAAGCGATTGTAAAGAATAATGACGAATATTAACCTATTATTCGCTTCCCATGATTATTCCTCACAGGAGCAGCCGACAAGCGAAACAAACAGAGCGCAACGGAAAAGTGTTTGCATAGGGATTACACCACCTATCGCAAGGCATAAGAAAATAAAAGCCATTTGGCGACTCGCCACTTTCTGTTTCGAACATGCACGAAACCACAGACCTTGCTGACAGCAATATATGAAAAGGGGTGGCCAATCAACATTGGTCACCCCTTTTTCATATCATATTCTATCTTCAAAACTCACCATTAGGATTGACAGTTTCCCCCTTCCAAAAATAAAGAAAAGCTTTTCTTGCGGCGCAGTTCTTTTGACTTTGCACCCTTAAAGCGTGCCGATGCGCCCACATTGTCAATCCCGACTTTGAGCCATGAGGGTTTGAAGCGTGAATTAGCGAAGCTTCTTATAGCCATATTTTGCTACGCCACCAAGCTCTTCCTCAATGCGGATGAGTTGGTTGTACTTCGCCATACGGTCGGTACGGCTCATAGAACCGGTCTTAATCTGGCCTGAGTTTGTAGCTACAGCAATGTCGGCAATCGTTGTATCTTCTGTCTCTCCTGAGCGGTGAGAGGTAACCGTTGTGTAGCCATGACGGTGTGCCATTTCGATAGCTTCAAGGGTTTCAGTGAGCGAACCAATCTGGTTCACCTTGATAAGGATAGCATTTCCTGCACCCATCTTGATGCCCTTTTCGAGGAACTTCACGTTGGTTACGAACAAATCATCGCCTACCAACTGGCAACGGTCACCGATTTTAGCGGTCAGTTTCACCCAGTTTTCCCAGTCGTTCTCGTCGAGTCCGTCCTCAATAGAGTCGATAGGATATTTTGTGATGAGTTCTTCGAGATAAGCAATCTGCTCATCTGCGGTGAGCTTCTTACCGTTGGGATCCTTCGGCATGCCGTTCTTCAGCTGGCGATAGTCGTAGAACCACTGTCCGTTCTCCTGCACAGCAAACTCTGAAGCAGCGCAGTCCATGGCAATCTTCACGTCTTTTCCCGGCTCGTAACCAGCGTCCTTGATAGCCTGGATGATAGAGTCGAGGGCGTCTTCAATACCGTCAAACTTCGGTGCAAAGCCTCCTTCGTCACCTACAGCGGTAGAAAGTCCACGCTTCTTCAAGTTCTTTGCCAGTGCATGGAACACCTCGGCACCCATTCGGATAGCCTCTTTTTCAGTAGGAGCACCTACAGGACGGATCATAAACTCCTGGAAAGCAATCGGTGCATCGCTGTGTGCACCACCGTTGATGATATTCATCATAGGTACCGGGAGCACATAAGTATTAGCGCCACCGATATAGCGATACAATGGTATGTTGAGTGCTTTTGCAGCGGTTTGAGCAACAGCAAGACTCACACCGAGAATGGCGTTGGCACCGAGTTTGCTCTTGGTTGGTGTGCCGTCAAGCGCTAACATCTTGTAATCAAGGGCGCGCTGATTGAATACACAATCGCCTTTCAAGGCCGGAGCTATCACGTTATTGACGTTCTCCACAGCTTTAAGTACGCCCTTACCACCGAAGCGTTGCTTGTCGCCGTCACGCAATTCGAGGGCTTCATTCTCACCCGTTGATGCACCGGAAGGTACACTTGCGCGGCCCATTACGCCGTTTTCGAGGGTTACTTCTACTTCAACTGTTGGATTACCTCTTGAGTCGAGGATTTCTCTTGCATGGATTTTTTCAATCTTCATAGTTCTTTTTGTTATAGAGTTCCTTATGTTTTCGTGAGGCAAAGATAAAGAAAACCTATCTTTTTTGCAATACCTAAAAATGGTGGTTTACAGGTTTTTTCTGTCCTATTTAAGCCAAAATAACACATCAGAAAGTTCAAATTTCAATGCACAATGTTCAATATCATTATGCCATTTCCCTCATGGAATGTATCAGTCTGTCGTACATCTCATGCAGATTATAATGCGGTTTCCAGCCTAAAGCCTCTAATTTGGCAGAAGACTGTACCAACATCGTTGCAGGAGGAAACCCCATTTTTCCATTCAACTCAATAGTTATTTTAATGGAAGGACAAAACTCTTGACAAACTTTTTCAGCCATCCCTCTAATTGAAATATAGGTTGATGGATTAGAAACATTATAGACTTCACCGTCATTTCCTTTCAACAACACATACAATACACCAGCAATTGCATCAGTAGTATAACAATAACAATGGGCTAAAGTGCCATGCGTGTGAAGCACAATGTCCTTTTGTTCAAGCACACATCGCGCAAACTGAGCAAACACTCGTGTATCATTCTGGGCAACTCCTGCGCCAAACACCTGTGCAAGTCGGGCTATCTTCACAGGGCAATGATATTCTTCTGTATAGGAATGGCATAGGGTTTCGGCGAGTCTTTTAGCCATAGGATAACTGCTCCTCACAGAAATCGGATCAACATATCCCTGCATCTCTTCCGTTACAGGAATAGTATCATCAGTTATCATGCCATAAACTTCTACAGAAGAAGCAAAGACAAGCGACTTCAACGGCTGCTTTATGGCATACGACAACACGGCTTTCGTGCCTTGATATATCGTGTTGATAGTCTCTACCGGCCTGTCAACGAAATACTTGGATGCCGTGGGGCTGGCAAAATGAATGACATAGTCGACGGTCTCAGGGGGCATGAACTCTCTGCTGTCGGCATTCGAAAAATCGTAGAGATAGTAACAAAGTCGGTCGTTTTCCGGCCCTAACACACGCTCGGCCTTAGCCTCATCACGAATGACTGCCACGACTTTTGCATCGATACCCAACAGACATTTCACTGCAATACTGCCCAAAAGCCCAGTTGATCCCGTTACACAAACCGTCGTTCCTGCTAAAGATGACTTGAGACTGAACTGCTCTTTGAACGCTCTGATGTCGTTATCTAATACTGTATTCATGCCTTGTGATCTATAAACCGAATATCTGTTGGTCTTCATGTACTTTCACCATGGCCCGCAAAACGAAGAAATCGGTAGGCGTAGTAATCTTGATATTCTCCATCGGGCCAATGACAGTACCCAATATCATGCCTTGACTGTTCATCATCGTGCACGAGTCTATATAGTCGTGACGCCCCTCTTTGATAGCCTTCCTGTGGGCTGCAAGGATATCATTCAACTTGAATGACTGCGGTGCACGCGCTATCAGCGAAGCCGAACGCGTTGGAATTTCAAGACTTCCGTCGGCTTGTTTGACGATGAAAGTCTCTGTGGCAGGCACGCAAGTGATGCAGGAACCGCATTCATCCACCTTATTTATATTGTCGGTTATCGTATCTTCGGTAATCAACGGACGCACACCATCGTGGATTAACACCGTGGCATTATCCCCCTTTGCATAGGCTTCGGCTGCACAAAGTCCGTTGTAAATGGAGTCTTGTCCTGTTGCTCCGCCTGGTACAATGCTTACAACCTTGTTGATTTCAAACTTCTTCAGCTGTTTCTTCAGATAGGGAATCCAGCTTTCAATGCAGGCCACGACAATGCCATCTATCATCGGATGATTGTCGAACAGCTCCAAAGTATAGATGATAATGGGCTTTCCGTTGAGGTCAAGAAACTGCTTCGGCTTCGACTTTGTGTGCATACGCAGTCCTGAACCACCGGCAAAAATAACGGCAATATTCATGATTTTGTCTTTTTCAATAGGCTTTTTACATCGCTCAAAGCAATGCGTTTATCGAGATTAAAGAACACTTTCTGATGATGAGATGCCCGCTTTTCCACAGGAGGGAGCGTCATATAATCACCGAAGAAATGGCGAAGATAGGCGTCATAATCATGGGGAAGGTTCACCATGAGACCCTCAAAGGAAAATGACTGCGGTGTTTCAAGCCATGCTTTCGGATAGATTTCCTGTCTATGATACACTCCACTGTAAGTGACAACGCTTGAAGATTGCGCGTAGTCATTGGCATAAGCAATGGTGTCCATCTGTTTCAAGAGCCACTTCCGAAGCCATGGACGACAGAAGAAAGCTACGGTCTTCACTGCAAAACGGCCCCATTCACTTCGTTTTTTCAGCAGCGAAACATACTCACCGAAGCTGTTATGCGTGGAAATAGCTTCCAATTTGTTCATCAAACGCTTGAAACGACACTTTTTCTGATAGCAGGTTTCAATGTCGTCACAAGCCCCGTCCAAAGGAAAAATATCTATATAGAGTCCGAAAATACAGGGGATATGCTCGTTTTCAAGCAGCGTTGTGCGTGCATTGCACATCTTGGAGAAATACATCGGATAGTCCTTGGTGTTATAAGGGGTCATCACCTCGTAGCCCTCGGGCATCGAATGGGCTGCCAAAGCAAGGAAGCGGTCGTAGTCGGGACGTGGCATGAACACATCAATATCATCGTCCCAAGGTATCATTCCCTGATGACGCACGGCACCGATTGCCGTTCCTCCTGCACAGAAATAGCGCAGTCCATACTGCTCGCAAATACGGATGAAGGCCGCAAACACATCAATAATCACGGCATTCCATTTCGGTTGTAGTTCTTTTGTCACCTCTTGCATGGTTGCAAACTTACATATTTTTTTTGATTTTAGACTGCTTCAATGCCTAAAATAATAAGGTAAGACCTAAAAAGAAAACTGCACATGCCTGACAGGACATATGAGAATGCTGTGATTTTCGGCATTCGTGGATGAACAAAACGAATGGAATGATAAGGTAAGAAAATGAAAGCGAGAATGCCGAAGCCAAAGAATGGCTTCGCATTCACGCTGAAAAAGGGTTTTTATTTCTTTCAAAAAACTATTTATTCAACTTCCAGGTGACGCCGTCTTTGGTGTCTTTCACCTCGAAACCTGCAGCTGCAAGGGCATCACGTATCTTGTCACTGGTAGTCCAGTCCTTGTCTGCTTTAGCCTTGGCACGCAGGTCAAGCACCATGTCGACTACTTTTCCATAGGCTTCTTCGCGTGCAACATTGTTGTCACCCTTTTCGTTTTTCAGTCCGAGAAGGTCGAAAGCAAAGAGTTTCATGGCATCACCAAGCTCTTTCAGGCAATCAGCACAGATCTCCGCTTTATGGTCGAGAAGTGTATTGATGAGATGACAAGCCTCGAAAAGATAGCTGATAACGAGCGGAGTCTGCAGGTCATCGTTCATTGCTTCATAGCAACGTTGACGGAAAGCCTTTACGAATTTGTCGGTTTCAGCATCACAGTGGCTGCTCACCGGAACGCGTTCAAGGTCGTCAAAAGCATTCATCAGTCGTTCATACCCTTTCTGGGCAGCTTCCAAAGCCTCATTGGAGAAGTCGACAGTACCGCGATAATGCGCCGAAAGAATGAAGAAACGAATTGTCATCGGCGTATAGGCCTGCGTGAGACTCTCATGATTTCCCGTGAAGAACTGCTCCAAAGTAATGAAGTTTCCAAGACTCTTTCCCATCTTCTGACCATTGATCGTAATCATGTTGTTATGCATCCAATAGTGCACCATCTGGTCACCTTGACTGGCAACAGCCTGGGCAATCTCACATTCATGGTGTGGGAATATAAGATCCATGCCACCACCATGAATATCGAAATGGCTGCCGAGATATTTCCTTCCCATAGCCGTACACTCGCAATGCCAACCTGGGAAGCCTACACTCCATGGACTGGGCCAACGCATGATGTGTTCGGGCTGCGCCTTTTTCCATAGGGCAAAATCCACTTGGTTCTTCTTTTCACCCACACCTTGAAGCTCACGGCTGTTATTAATCATATCCGTGAGGTTGCGACCCGACAGAATTCCATACTTATGTTCCTTGTCGTATTTCTCTACATCAAAGTAGATGCTGCCATTACTTTCATAGGCATAGCCGTTCTTAAGGATTTCCTTGACAAGTTCTTCCTGCTCGATGATGTGCCCTGTCGCATGCGGTTCAATCGAAGGAGGCAGCACATTGAGGGCTTCCATGGCTGCATGATAGCGGTTGGTGTAGTACTGTGCTATCTCCATAGGCTCCAACTGTTCGAGTCGTGCTTTCTTTTCTATCTTGTCATCGCCCTCATCTGCATCGTGTTCCAAATGGCCCACATCGGTGATATTGCGCACATAACGCACCTTATACCCAAGATGTTTCAGGTAGCGGAAAAGGATATCAAAGGTGATTGCAGGGCGTGCGTGCCCCAAATGTGGGTCGCCATAGACGGTCGGGCCACATACATACATGCCCACGTTAGGCGCATGCAGCGGTTTGAACAACTCTTTCTGACGTGTAAGTGTATTGTAAATGATGAGATTTTGCTCCATATTCTGAACGGTTTATAAATATGAATGCAAAGTTAATGGAAAAAAGATGAATGGCAAAAGAAACGCTTTGTTTTCTTTGGAGAAGGCCTGCTCACGATGAAGTTCTATTTTTCTTTATAGTCAGCATCTTTCTTTTTGCAGCCTCTTTCGCTGTGATTAGCGACCGCAAAGGTATTCCATACCACATGCTTTTTACATATGAAGCAGTGAAACGAATGATATGTCAGCATGGGAACAGCTTTACACAATCGTTTAATCTAAAATTAGAGGAATGCTATATTACAATCCGCCTATTCCTTTTCTTACTCCAATTATTTTGTATTCCACCCTTTTTATTGTAAATTTGCAAATGAATTCGAATTATAATATTATTACCGGTATGAATATTGAAAACGCAATATGCAGTTCCGTTATCAGCGTGGTGAAGGGACTCTATGGTCAGGATGTGCCTGAAAAGATGGTGCAACTGCAAAAGACACGTAGCAACTTTGAAGGCAACCTGACGTTGGTGGTCTTCCCTTTCTTGAAGATTTCGAAGAAAAATCCAGAGCAGACCGCACAGGAAATCGGTGAGGCTTTGGTGAAAGAATGCAGTGCAGTGGCTGCTTTCAATGTAGTGAAAGGGTTCTTGAACCTCACTGTTGCCAAGGAAGCATGGATTGAATTGCTCAACGATATCAATGCCGACGAGGAGTTTGGTGAAAAGAAAGTAACCGACAACTCACCGTTAGTGATGATTGAATACAGTTCTCCAAACACCAACAAACCACTACATCTGGGCCATGTGCGCAATAATCTTCTGGGCTGGTCATTGGCTCAAATCATGGAGGCTAATGGCAACAAAGTGGTTAAAACCAATATTGTGAACGACAGAGGTATTCACATCTGCAAGTCGATGTTGGCCTGGTTGAAATGGGGGAACGGTGTAACTCCCGAACAAGCAGGGAAGAAAGGCGATCATCTGATTGGTGATTTCTATGTGGCATTCGACAAGCATTACAGAGCTGAATGCGAGACTTTGAAGGCCCAGTACATGCAGGAAGGCATGGACGAAGAGGCTGCCGGCGAAAAAGCTAAAGCCGAAGCACCACTCATGAAAGAAGCACACGAGATGTTAGTGAAGTGGGAACAGGGCGACAAGGAAGTGCGTTCGCTTTGGGAAAAAATGAACAATTGGGTCTATGCAGGCTTTGATGAAACCTATAAAGCATTAGGTGTAGGCTTCGACAAGATTTATTATGAATCGAATACATACCTCGAGGGCAAGAAGAAGGTAGAGGAAGGGCTCGCCAAAGGGCTTTTCTTTCGCAAGGATGACAACAGTGTATGGGCAGATCTTACTAATGAAGGACTGGATCAGAAGCTGTTGCTCCGAAGCGACGGCACTTCGGTTTACATGACGCAGGATATCGGAACAGCCGATATGCGCTTTAAGGATTATCCTATAGACAAGATGATTTATGTTGTTGGAAACGAGCAGAACTATCACTTCCAAGTGCTTTCAATCTTGCTTGACCGCCTTGGTTTCAAGTGGGGTAAGGAGCTTGTGCACTTCTCTTACGGTATGGTTGAACTGCCCAATGGCAAGATGAAGAGTCGCGAGGGTACCGTTGTAGATGCTGACGACCTTATTGCTGCAATGATTGATGATGCCCGCAAGACAAGTGATGAACTCGGTAAGTTCAAGGATATGACCGAGGAAGAGAAACAGAATGTGGCTCGCATTGTTGGTTTAGGTGCACTGAAATATTTCATTCTGAAAGTAGATGCCCGCAAGAACATGCTTTTCAACCCGGAAGAGAGTATCGACTTCAATGGCAACACGGGGCCGTTTATCCAATATACCTATGCGCGCATCCGCTCTATTCTGCGCAAGGCAGAGGCTGAAAACATTACTGTTCCAACCACATTGAACACTGATGCTCCGCTCAACGAGAAGGAAATCCAATTGATTCAGAAGCTCAACGAGTTTGGTGCTGCCGTTGAACAGGCCGGCAAGGACTACAGTCCGAGTGGCATTGCCAACTACTGTTACGAGTTGACCAAAGACTTTAACCAGTTCTATCACGACTATAGTATTCTCAATGCCGACACTGAAACCGAGAAGATTACGCGCTTGATGCTGGCCAAGAACGTTGCAAAGATCATCAAGAACGGCATGGAACTGCTGGGGATTGAAGTACCGGAGAGGATGTAAAAGGCTTTTCCTTTTATGACTAAACACTATATCTATCAAACTGCCGACACTGCAATGTATGACAAGCTGAAGCAATATGCCAAGGAAAACAAAATGTTCCTGACAGATGCAGAGCGTGCCCTATGGACTATATTGAAGTCAAAATCGTTAGGATATAAGTTTCGTCAGCAACATATTATCGGTGACTATATTGCGGATTTCGTGTCACTTCACTATCATTTAATTATTGAAATAGACGGCAAATACCATTTCAAAGGCGACCAACCGATTAATGACCAACTCCGAACCAACGACTTAAATCGTATGGGCTACCAAGTGTTGAGGGTCACAAATGATGAAGTTTTGCATTCCCCTTATCAGGTTGTCAACAAAATAAAACGAGCAATCATGAATAAAGAAAGCCTCCCCCGGCCCTTCAAAAAAGAGGAGAGTACCTCCTTAACGGGCCAAAACAACCCCGAAAAGAATGCTGCGAGTTTGGTCTCCCCTCCTTTCGGAGGGGCCGGGGGAGGCTCCTTTCCCGAAGTGGAACGCAACGCTTGGGCTGTTGATGCAGCCTGTTCGGGAAATCCAGGGCCTATGGAATACCAGGCCATTGACTTGCAGACAGGGGCGAGGGTGTTTCATTTCGGCCCCATGCATGGCACAAACAATATTGGAGAATTCCTTGCTATCGTCCACGCCTTGGCTTTACTCGACAAACAGGGCGATAAAGAAAAAGTAATCTATTCGGACAGCTATAATGCCATTCTATGGGTGCACAACAAGAAATGCAAAACAAAATTAGAGCATACATCACAGACCGAAGCTCTCTATCAGATTGTTGCCCGCGCCGAAAACTGGCTACGCACACACAATATCCAAACCCGCATCATCAAATGGGAAACCAAAAAATGGGGAGAGATACCTGCCGACTTCGGCAGGAAATAATGTCTGGTTTATAAATATACTCCTAAATTAGCAACGACAGTACAAGATGTAAAACACCGTTTTGTCATGAATTGACAGTTTGACAATCAAAGTAAAACCAGAACATTTTCTTATACATTATTTTATTTAAGCGTGGGTCTATATACAAGGCTCACGCCTTTTGAATATACATGATTGCAGAATCTTTGTTTTAAATATACTTGCTTCTATTTTTCACTATTAACTTACATTAAGTTTTTATCAAGCAAGCTATTTGGAGACTTGCTTTTATTAAGTGAGTTTAAATCATACTATTTCATAAAAAACAATTAAAAGAAAATGAAAACAAAAACTATTTTCAAGTCAATGATGATGGCAGTATGCTGCCTTGGTATTGTAACATTAGCATCTTGCAAAGATGATAAGGATGACAACAAGGGGCTGAAGTTTAGTGTTGCTAAAGTTGAGGTTGCTCAAGGTGCTTCTGCCAAAGTCACCATTGGTAACGGAACACAGCCATACACGGCAAAGTCTACAAATGAGAAGCTTGCTACTGTCAAGGTTGATAAAAACATGATGACTGTTACGGGTGTAGCAGTAGGAAAAGCTTCCATTGTCGTTACGGATAAGAACAAAAAGACCGGCACGCTCTCTGTTAATGTGTTTGCTCCTGTGTCGTTTGATAAGCAGACGATAACTGTTCCCGCAGGTAAAGAGGGGGTGGTTGCCATCAAATCAGGCAAAGCTCCGTTTACAGTCAATGTGAAAGACAAGAACATTGCTACTGCCATGGAAAAGGATGGCAAGATTACTGTCAAAGGCGTTAAAGCCGGAACCACAACGATAACAGTTATGGATAAGGACAAAGCATCGGGCACATTCACTGTTACCGTGAAATAAACCGGAATTCTCATGACTCAGGAATAGGGAGGCTTCTCTTGCAGAACAGCTCCCTATCCTTTCATTTATCATTCATATTTATCATCAATATTCACACTGTCGTAATATCATCAAAAATAGGAGGATCTAAGATGAAACGTTTATTTTTCTATGCTTTCAGTTTTATCGTTGCGCTGAGCTCACTGTATTTGTATTCCTGTGATAATGATGATACGGATTATTCTGTTCGTTATCCGAATGCACTTGTTACCATCAAGACCAACAGTTCCACCGGACAAGTCTATTTCCAGTTAGACGATTCTACCACTATTCTTCCTGTCAATATCGATAAGTCGCTCTATGGTAAGAAGGAATTGCGAGCACTCACAAACTTCAAAGTCCAAGAGGGACAGAGCGGACATTATTCAAAAAGCGCGTATGTGAATTGGGTCGACACCATACTTACAAAGAACATAGCGCAAAGTTTTGGAGACAAGAACAACGAAAAATATGGTAATGATGCCATCGAAATCGTCAAGGACTGGACAACGGTTGTGGAAGACGGCTATCTCACACTGAGGTTCCGCACCTATTTCGGCAATCGCACAAAGCATGCTATCAATCTTGTCAAAGGTGATAAACCCTACGAAGTGGTGCTTCACCATAATGCATTCGGCGATACAAGAGGTTTCGTGAGCGACGGACTTGTGGCTTTCAGTCTTAAAGATCTGCCCGATACGCAGGGAAAAAGCGTTGATTTAATTTTGAAGTGGCAATCATTCTCGGGCATGAAGAGTGTGAAATTCAAATACACCACCCGTAAATAGTACTAACACAGGTGTCCTTGTTATATCATTAATGAACCTATTCGGGCATAATAAAGAACAACATATTATAGACCTTTTCATGAAGGGCGATGCATTCGCCATGGATGAACTCTATGCCGAATATGCTGATTATCTAACCAAAGTCTGTTCACAATATATTGAAAATCAAGAGAACCTGCGTGATGTACTCCAGGAAGCTTTCATAAGAATCTTTACCCGTATCCATACATTTGAGTATCGGGGAAAGGGCTCTTTGAAAGCTTGGCTGACAAAAGTGGTTATCAATGAGTCCCTCTATTTTATCAGAGAGAATGACAGAAGCCTCTTCGTTGATAAACAAGATATGCTGAGTTTGTCTGACATTGAGGCTGAAGAGCCGGACATTAACAGCCTGTCTATCCATCAAATCACCGACACAATACAGAAGCTACCGCCCGGATACAGAACTGTTTTTAACTTATATGCAATAGAAGGGAAAAGTCATAAGGAGATAGCAAAGCTCCTGAATATCAAACCAGACTCCTCGGCCTCACAATTTCACAAAGCAAAAAACATGCTTGCCAAAATGCTTAAAGAACAAAACATATATAGGGGATACAACAATGAAAGAAAAATGGCTTAATGATTTGCAGGCACGTATTCAGAAGGAATACCATGTAAGTGCTCCGGAAGGCCTCCTTGACGACATCAAGTCAGAGATGCTGCGTCGTGGCATCACCCCGAAGCATTCCCGCCAGCAGAAATCAAGAATTGTCCCGTTATGGCTTTACAGTTCGATTTCTATTGCAGCCATGGTTGTCATCGGACTATATTTATTTAACGCTTCCACCAACTCTTCTCTCTTATCTGATCAAGCTGTAACAATGCTTGACCATAAGGCAAACACCACTCCAAATCTTACAATTAAAAAAACGCATAGTCAGGACTACACTCCTTCAAACACCTTAAAATCCGGATATTCTATCTCAAAAAACGCTAAACAAGAATTTAACCATAAGCATAAAATCAATGCAGAAGTTCATCTTGACAATAGCTCTTTAATAGCCAACAACGCAGCTTATCATACAGACCAAGAAACTGTTGAGAACAATAAGCCTTCTGCACATCATCAAGAAACCGTTGAAAGTTCAGTTAAAGAGAATGCAAACAAATCTCAACAACCCGTAAACCAACGCCCCATAGAAAACCATATAACAGCTTATAATCCACATACAAAGCACGATGCTTCACCTTCACGGCTGATTGTCGGGACATCTTACAGTGGCACAATAGGAACTTCTAACACTTCTCAGACCCCTTTGCTGGCAGCAGCAAATCCCTATGGTGAATATACTTCGGAATTCTCCGGAGCCAATATCCAACGCCATATGGACGACACGGAGAAAGCAAAAGTCCGTGCAAAGCACCGCCCTGCAGTTAAGTTCGGCATCTCTGTAAGATATAACTTGAATGAGCATTGGAGCCTACAGTCGGGGATTACTTACAGCAAACTCTCATCTACTTTTAAGCATAAGATAGCAGATGAGCACTTCGATGTAGAGCAGAACCTGCACTATGTAGGCCTGCCTGTCAACGTAAGCTATAGCCTCATCCGGACAAAACGGCTCAATGTCTATATGACAGCAGGCGGAGAGGTGGAGAAACTCGTCAAAGGAAACGCTGTACAAAAGAAGAAAAACAGCGCCAAGACTGCCCAAAACAACACCTCTGTCACAGAACGTCAGCCTGTATTCTCCATGAATGCAGCTGTGGGTGGCGAATACTTGCTGAGCAATAAGATAAGTGCTTATGTCGAACCAGGAGTGAGTTACTATTTCAAGAACGGCAGTAATGTCGAAAATGTCTATAAAGACAAACCCACAAACTTCAACTTAAACATAGGTCTCAGAGTTGCTTTGAACAATAATTTTTAGTCTCGAACAGAAAGCTTAAACCTGTAATAGCCCCAAAATCACCTTAGTTCGGGATAATCAATTAGGGCCTGTTCTAAGCTAAGATTTATCCCCAATCAGTGTAATCCATATCTGTCTGCATGGTAACTTCACATAGATTACAGCGTAACTTGACTCACTTTACATCATAACTTGACGCTAATTACACTGCAACTTGAGTCACTTTACCGCCTAAAGTGACTCAAGTTGCGTGGTGATTCAAGTCAAGTTACAACGCCATATAATGAAACCTTATTTACTATCTCCAAAATATGGGAGTAAGATTCAACTTCTTCATTCCCTGCTTCTCTTGCCTGTCGACAACATTCTTATGGGACCAAAGATAAAGCAATGGGGCATTTCGGCTCGCGAAATCTGTGGCTTCAGCCATTGTTTCAAGGCGTCTACAGTGAGAATGCCCCCTGTTTTCAATTCTATCTGAGCATGAAGCACCAAGCCAAAACGTTCATCTGGAACAGCAAAGACCAACGCGTCTGCAATCAACGGATGAGACCTTAAACACTTTTCCACATGTTCCGGATAGACGTTTTCCCCTCCGCAAACTACCATTTTGTCGGCTCTTCCACGATGAAAAAACAATCCATTCGCAGCTTTCCAAACGCGGTCACCCGTACATTGCCAGCGATTTTGCCGACCAGTCATAGCCCATCGGCTTTTCACCCACAACGTTCCCACCCCTTCATCATCGGCATCTCTAATCTCACATCGCAACCCACGGATAGGTCTGCCGATAGAAACTTCATCGCCATAGACCAGTTCTTGTGGCGTGGCAAGCATGAAAAAGCCAGCTTCCGATGTGCCATAAAGGTTATAAAGCACATCTCCCAAGCAAGCAGAAGTCTTTTCTACCAATGGTTTTCCCAAACGATCTCCCCCGCTAATCACGCATTTCAATGATGTCATCCGGCGCTCAGCACCTTCTGTTTGCCACAATCTTGCGAGCATAGCCGGCACTATCGGCATCACTTCCACACGTTCATCCAAGACGACATGCAACACTTCTTGAACATCGAAATGGCGCAACAAACAAATCTTTTTGCCCATTATCAATGAGATTATCAGCGTTGCCAAACCGAAACCATGATAGAAAGGAAGCCCTATCAATACGCTCTGATACTGATCAATATGCAGGTCGCGAAGCAATGAAAAGAATGGTGGGAGAAACTGAACGATACCTGTTTGCCGTGCTGCTTCCTTGTAATTACCACTTGAGCCACCTGTCATCACGCTGATATTTCCCCCTCTTTTTATTTTTGGTAAAGTCTTCTTTTCATCTGTTCCCTTTTTCCCCACACAGGCATATAGGCTCTCACAGGAGATTATTGGACACGACTTCGGAAACGATTTCTTTTGCTTCATAGCCTCATCAAAGATAAACAGAGAAAACGGGCGAGTCATTACCCGAGCCAATTGGTCGTCAGAGAGGTCGGTATTCAACAGTTTGACATGTACGCCTAAACGCGAAAGCGCAGGCAAGAGTAAGGCTGAAACAAGATGATTACGGCACAACAGCACCACATGTTGTCCTCTTTCCAAATGATAATCATGATAGAGTAAAGTGGCTAATGCCTTTGACTGCCGAAAGAATTCACCATAATTCAAGCGTTTTTCCTCACTCACCACAGCACATTCTGAAGCATGATAATATGCCACAAAACGCAAAACAGCCATCAACGTGATGCCTTCGTGCCAGAAACATGCTATCAGGCGCATGATACCGCGTGGCGTTATGAGATGCAGATGCCAAAGCGAACGAAACAGAGATACTTTCATCGGAGGAGTTTCTGATAACAAAAGCGAACGATTGGTGCAAACAACGAGGCCATGGGAGCCGTAAACCAAGCCCACCAGGGCTTATAGGAAAACCTGTGGCTCATGGCCAACCGCAACAGAACTCCTGCGGCATCATGGGCCGAATAAGCGGGCATGGAACGATAATCAGGATTGACTTCCGACATTGCCGTATGCACTAAAGGAAGATAGGCCACATGGACTCCAACTCCAAGTGCTTTCCATTCGCTCTCTGCAGTACGGCACCATACGTTGGCTGCCGACTTAGATGCGTGATAAGCCGACCAGCCTGGAGCAGGCGGATAAAGGCAACTGACCGACGAGGTATAAACCAATTGCCCGCCAACTTGCTGCATGGCAGGCAATAAGGCTAAAGCCAAGGCAACCATTGCACGGTAGTTAAGCGCCATCGTACGGTCGAAATCATGCAGTCTGTCGGTAGCATCCACGATTTTCCTACAAATAGATTTACCCGCATTACAAAAGAGATAATCCACTGTCGGCAACCTCTTTCGCAGGTCATTACATAACAAGTCAAGTGCCGTTTTGTCGCGCAAATCCACTGCACGGCATTCTGCCTGACAGCCCATAGCCCGTGCTTCACAACACAAGGTCTGAAGTTCTGTTTCACTCCGCGCTATGAGATAGAGATTTGCCCCAGCCTCCATGAGCCTTCTTGCCAGTGCAAATCCGATGCCACGTGATGCTCCTGTGATTACCACCCAACGCCCCTTGAAGCATTCCTCCAATCGTTTTTCACGGAGATGAGGCACAGGATAGAGCCATCGGGCACATAGATTAAGTATGCTTGTATTCATCTTTCATTCCTGTTTTCCACTTGCAAACATAGTCTTTATCACCCTTGTTCTGAAACAACAATCTGACTATTATAATCAAAGCTTAGTCCCCAACAAATGCGGCCTATATCAGCTTGCTTTGTAACTTGACTTAGATTACCGTGCGTTTTGACTCAAATTGCATCGTAACTTGACTCAAGTTACCGTATAAAATGACTCAAATGGCGAGGCTATTCAATACAAGTTACAACACCATGCAATAGAACCTTATTTTATATTATCGCAGACTGAGGCGCTTTATTGTCTTTCCATGCAAGCTTTTCACAAGATAAAGTGAAAACAGCTCTGCAATCATTCTCCCATATTCTCTCTCTTACAATCGCATCATTCAGGCTTCCTTGCAGGAAGTAGGGATTGATTTCACCCTACTTCCAACCTGGATTTTGAACATATTCTCTCATGAGGTCGAAGTCGCGTTGAGGTATAGGCAGTAAGTCATTCTTACCCTTTTGGGTAAACATGGCACATATATAATAGGTTGGTCCATCGCTATACCAATTGACAAGCTGCTGTTCAGTTTGCTTAATAGCCTCATAGTAAACACCCCATCTTACAAGGTCTTGACGCCGATGTCCCTCGAAAGCAAGCTCGTAAGCACGTTCATCTCTCACTGCTTTCTGAAAGTTTTCATAATCCATTGCGCCGAGATCAGAGAGCGAATTAGCCTCAGAAACAGACAAGCCGAAACCACGACGACGCACCATATTGAGGGCAGTGAGTGCTTCAGCCGTTGGCTGTTTATGCCATTCATTGAGTGCTTCTGCATAGAGCAACAGCACATCTGCATAACGCAGTATATACCAGTTGACATTCGAGAGATTGGCATCGACGAGATAGTTGGCTACATCTACATACTTTTCCGTATCCCATTTGGCAGGGCAGATGTTATTCGCATAGACTTTCTTCAAATCATCTGAGGCATTAGAAGTAAAGGCATCAGCAAACGAACCCAACTTACTGAGAGGCTGAAGGCCTGCCGCTGTGTAGCGATAGTCAGCAAATGACAAAGCCCACCGCTTGTCGTTATCATGCTTTTTCCATTCACTGAGGAATGTTGGAATAATCCTCCAGTTAGCAGCATTACGTATTCCACGAATTCCTGTGGCAGAAACTCCGTTCCATTTTCCTATGCGGCCACTTGGATCTTCACCGTTCTTGCCGGTTATAGTGGGTGAATAGAACGACACTTCTATCAGACTCTCTGCTGGGTCCCACGTGCCGTTACACGTGTTTTTCCATAGCTGTTCATAGTCAGAAAGCAGATGATGCTTCCCCGATGCTATGAGTATGTGGGCTGTCAAAGCTGCTTCTTTCCACTTGCTGGTGTCATTAACCGGATTCCCTGCCCATGTAGCATAGACCTTTGTAAGTAGTCCAAGTGCTGCACCTTTAGACATTCGGAAGGCATTGTCTGTGCGCAAATGGTCATCAGTAGCATAGGGCAAATGAGCGATTGCATATTTCAAGTCGGCCTCTATGAATTGATAGACGGCCTCTGGTGTAGCCTGTTTGAAGGTCTTGGGATTGTCGTGAGAAGCATTAGTGCTTGTGGTAAGAGTGACATGTCCGAACCATCGCAGCAATTCAAAATAGTAGAGGGCACGCAGACAACGGGCTTCTGCCATATATACTGTAGCCAATCGTCGGTCTGCTTCATTGTAACTATCCGCTTTTTCAGATAGATTCTCCAAGAAATCATTGGCAGAATAGATTGCTGCATAAAGCGCTTTCCACGTAACACGCACTTCATTTTGTGTGCTGGTATAGGCATTGGCAGGCACTTGTCGAAAACCATTGGTGCTTGACCCCTCACACTTTGCTATGTCAGTGGGCAGCGTGAACAACAGCGAAAGATGATAACGGTAAAGTCCTTCGTCGGTCATCTGACTGTAAACACCCATCAACACGGTCTCTGCCTCCTTTGCATTACGCATAAACTTGCCTTTCTCTACTTCGGTAAAGTCCTTTTCTTCGAGCGAACAAGCAGTGAAAACAAGAAGCCCCAACAGGCTCATTGCAATGTATTTGATAGTATATCTTTTCATATTACACATTTTAAGCATTAGAATTGTAATTCCAAACCGAAGGTCACTACACGACTCTTGGGATAAGCTCCCCAGTCGAATCCCGGCATCAATGGGCTGCTCTTCATGTTCACTTCAGGGTCGTAACCGCTATATTGGGTCAGACAAAAGAGGTTTTGTGCCGTAGCATAAAGGCGCAATCTGCTCACTTTCATACGCTGAGTAAGCCGTGTTGGGAAGGTATAACCCAAAGTAATATTCTTCAATCGCAAATAAGAACCGTCTTCGATAAAGCGGGAGTAAAGTTCATTCTTCACATAACCTTTAGCCGAAGGCACAGCATTTGAAGCATGTGTGGGTGTCCATCGGTCAGCAGTTTCTGCCAGTTGATTGCTTCGCTCATCCTGGGTCTGCGTGTTGAACATGCGCGTTGCATTATAGATATCATTGCCATAACTGAACTGGAAGATGACACTCAAATCGAAATTTGCATAATTAAAGGTGTTGGTCAAACCACCAAACCACGATGGATAGCCGTCACCAATGACTGTACGGTCTGCTGTATCAATTATTCCATTGCCGTCGATATCCTCGTATTTCACCATTCCCGGTTCAACTTTCCGACCCGCATGACGGCTGATATCAGGTACTCCGGGCTTCAATACACGTTCACCTGATGGCGTAAGATAGAAGTCAGACGACTGATAAACGCCTGCAAATCGGTAGCCATACATCTTTCCCAATGCTTCACCGACCTTTGCAACATAGTCGTAACCCGTGAAATTGCTATTGAAAACAGTAGCCGAATACATTGATTGCGTACCGTCTTGCAATGATTTAAGCGTGTTCTTGACAAATGAGAGGTTGAGATCAGTCTGCCATCTGAACTTCTTTCCCTGTATATTCACCGTGTTAAGTGAGAGTTCCAGACCGCGGTTCTGTATCTTTCCAATATTCTGCCACTGATAATCAAAGCCTGTTACATAGGCCAAGTTCTGTGCCAGAAGCAGGTCTTTGGTGTTTTTGACATAGAAATCTGCACTCATGTTGACCCTTCCTCCAAACAAACCAAGGTCTATTCCGGCATTAACTGTCGATGCTCCCTCCCACTTCAAGTTCAAATTTGCTAATTGTTTCGGTGTAAGTACAGTCATCAGCTTCTTTCCAACACCGCATTTGCTCTGCATATAGAGGTTCATTGAGAGATAGTTTGAAATGCGGTCATTGCCTACAACTCCCCATCCCATACGCAGTTTAAGGTTAGAAAGCGGTTTGATATTCTTCATAAAAGCTTCTTCAGACACACGCCAAGCGAGAGAGAACGAGGGAAAATATCCCCACTTATGATTGGGGGCAAAGACCGTAGAGCCGTCTGCACGCAGTGTTGCTGTAGCAAGATAGCGGTTATCATAATTGTAGTTGGCACGTGCAAAAAAGGAAAGTAGTCCCTTTTCATAGCGATTGGTTCTTACAAGACTTGGCGTAGCACCCAATCCAAGGTTATCATTCCCGAGATTTTCAAATGGGAATTCCTGAGCCTGTCCCAACAGATATTCATTGCTTCGGAATGAATATTCGTGACCAAGCATCACTTCATAGCGCTGTTTCTTATTGATTTCGCCCTTATAAGTCAATGTGTTATTGGTCGACCAACGCAGATCTTTCTGCATCTGTGACGACCCATAAGAACCTCCACTACGATAAGCTTGACTGGAGTTCTCACCATAAAAGAAATCAATACGCGAATGGGTAACATTATAAGTAGCTGCACTACGCAGTACAAGTCCCTTCATCAGCCTTACATTGAAAGCCAGATTGGCTCCCCAAAGCTCTGTTTGTGTGCGGCTATGAACAGCTTCAGCCTGCTTGATAGGATTGATTTGAGAATAGCTATCGTTCTCTTTCAACAGCAACGGATCGAAAACAGAGTTGCGAAGTTCTTCATCTGTCACCGAGAGTCCACCCGTTGGGCGAGCACGCAAAAGGTTGGCCAACACATTAAGTGTGCCGCCTGTTCCTGCCGTACCGATGCCTTTCTTCACCGTGTTTGCATAGTTGATAGTGGCATCCATACCGATACCCTTGGTCAACTGCTGCTTGAAGCGCATCTTTCCAGTGTTCTTTTCAAAACTACTATTCGTGAAAATGCCGTCTTCATCAAAATGAGAGAAAGACAATGCATATTGAGTTTCCTTGCTTCCACCCGAGATACAGAGGTCGTGACTTTGCGACCAAGTAGGTTTGAAAGCTTCTTTCTGCCAGTCTATTCCTGCAACATTGTCATAATCAGCTATTGACTGATAGCGGTAAGGAGTTCCCGAAGCATCTTTTCCTTCCTTGAAATAAGTGCCAGCATACTTCAAAGGGTTGATTTCCATCTGCAAATCTACAAACTCACGAGGCGTAAGCAGGTCGAGATGCCTAGTGATATTACGTAGGCTGAAAGCGCCATTATAGGCAACAATAGGCCTTCCCTGCTGCCCCGATTTAGTCTTTACGAGCACTACTCCATTAGCAGCACGCGCACCATAGATTGCGGATGCTGAAGCATCTTTAAGCACATCGATAGAAGCAATGTCTGAATTGGCTAAATAATCAATATTGCTCACCTCGAATCCATCAACGATATAAAGAGGTGAAGAGTCGCCATTTACGGTACCCACACCACGTATCTTGATGTCAAAACCAGCACCAGGCGTACCGTCAGAAGCCGTTACCTGCACACCAGCCATCTGTCCTCCAAGGGTTTCAACGACTGATCCTGTCTTGAAATTTCGTATTCGCTGTTCGTTCACACTCGTAATAGCACCTGTGATGTCACTTCGTTTCATATTGCCATAGCCCACAACCACTACCTCATTGAGTGTTTTGTTGTCGGGCAACATCACAACGCGTTGTCCCTTTTGTGTCGTCAAACGAACCTCCATTGTCTTATATCCAATGAAAGAAAATACATATACTTTATTTTTCATTTTCGGCAGCATGAAAACGCCATCCAAATCAGTAATGGTACCACCATTTCCTACTTTGGGCTTCACGGTCACACCGACCAGTGGCTCACCAGCCTCATCTACGACAACACCCTGTACCATATCCTGCGCAAAGCTGCAAGCAATTCCCAGCCAGGCTACGATTACAAGGAGCAGGCTTCGTCTGCCTATATTATTCTTATTGAATGTTTTCATATTTTTGGTATTATGAATTAAAAGTCTGTATTAAACCAAATGGCCAATGGGAACACCTGACTTCCCGAAGCCACTTTTCCTACATTTCCGCTTGTTGTGAATGTCATCTGCCCAATAAACACACCGTTCGCATATTCATTGTCAGCCTGCCACTTACCTGGGTTCACGGTAACAGCGCAGTCTTTCGTTGCATCCACATAGCACAAAGGAGCGTTCAATGAGGCTTTGTTATCATAGAAAGACACCGGTTTGCGTGCTCCCGTGTTCACGGCAGCATCACCATAGTAGCGTTTCCACATTTGATAAATAAAAGCAGTAGTCGCTCCTGCCTTTAATTGTCCCGTCTGATGTGTTTCCGGACCATTGATATTATAATAGTTGAAAGCACGTCGATAGTCCATCAAGAACTTTCCAGGAGTTGCACCTGTGACTGTTGGAGCCACAGAAGTGCCGCCTTTTCGTGGATTCACTTGGAATACAAATGGCGTGTAATCTACGGTTACACCACCTACAGGTGCTGAGCAATGCACAAAGACCGGAGTCTTAATCGTCACCTCACCTGCAGTGCCCTTACCTGTCGTTACTTTCACAAGAAGCATGAACACCTTACCTGCTTGCCACTTATCAAAGGTGATTTCACCTGTATGTGGATTGATAGTGGCACTCGTACTCGAGTTTGCACCATCAATAAGATACTCTGCCTGCACACCTTTTTCTATATCACTGGCTGTTACTTTCATCTTAAATGTGCCTTTGGACGTTATCCTATACTGACTCGCATAATTGCGGATAGGTGACAATCCAATATTATTTCCCCAATGCACATACGTGAAAAGATATCGATTTCTCACGATTTTCAGTGCAACCGTAGCCGTCTTGCTACCCTTCGAATTCTCGGCTGTCACCTCAACGGTATAGTTGCCTTGAGGAATGGTATTCCCTTTCTCTGCCGACAATTCGCCTGTCTGCGCATTGATATTCAACTGCCCATTCAAAGCAGAAGGAAGGGTTTTGAAGGCATATTTCACACCATCTCCGTCTATTTCCTTTACAGGTAATGTAAATGATGTTCCTTCGATAAATTCGGTTGCAGAAGCATAATTAAATTTGGTTATCGTATGAATAAGCGGCACAATGGTAAAAGTGTAGACTTCGGGGAAGTCAGTTGCTCCATATTTATTAGTTACCTTAACCTCCACCTTGCAGGTCGTACCAATAGCCAAGTGATTGGGTTCTAACATGATTTCGCCTGTAGCAGCATCTATCTTGACAGGAGCCGTAGCAGGAACCACCTTACTAATCTCGAACTTCAAATCTTCAAGAGAGCCTGACATCACAGGCACCACACTCTTAACGGTCTCACTTATTTCTGCCTCAACCTTGCTGAAATCGGGTGAATAACCCAAAGTAAGAGGACGTGAAGTAACATTAACCTCAACAGCATTGGCAAAAAGTCCCTCTTCAGAGTGTTCATCTACGACCTCTGTTGTCAGTTTCATGTCGATGATATACTTGCCGGGAGCCAATTGTGCATGGTTGCTTCCAAAACCAATCACTCCTTTATCGCTCACCGAAAACAACTTATCATTGGCAATAACCACACCTTCATGCCTCACGTTGGCAATGACATATTTATTGATATGAATGTGCTTGCCGTCAGTAGTAATCTGAGAGGTTGGCAATTCTGACTCCGATTTACTCTTCACATCGTCATAGCTTACCTCCAAAAGTCGTGGCGTAGCCGTGATACCTTCGGGCACAGTGCGCATCATATTGACATGAACGAGGTCCTTGAAATTATAATGTTTGCCACCCGACCGACAGCTTACGCTCAGCGCATAGGTTCCGATAGCCAGCCCAGAGGTGTTTTCAATGGCAATGGCACCCGTTTCCTTATCGATACTGAAACATTCTGTCTGCACATCGTTACCGTCAAGAGTCACCCCTGTCAAAGCGAAATCCGAAGGTTTCTTGCCGATATATGTCGGTTCATAGAGCTTCATACTCATCGACGGTCCAATATCTGTCACATCCGAATAAAACAACTGAAAAGTCGTATTGTCGGTCAAAGCATCGTCTGAACAAGAACCCATGCCGAAACAGCAAAGTATCATCAGCAATGCACCTGTGGTCTTGTCGGCTATTTTTTTAAGTCTTTCTTTCATGATTTATTATAATAAGGTGAATGACAATGGATAGGTTTTTCCGTTTACCGTCACTTCAACAGAAGCACCCTTGGCATGGAATGTGCCTGCCGTTCCTGCAGAATTGTCAGTAAATCTGGCCTTAACATCCATACTTGCAGCCTCATCCGACTTGGCAAACGGACAGATAACACTCACAAAACGTGCGGCACCTTGGGCCGGTTTACGTATGGAAAGCTGATACCCCTTGCGGTTTCCCGTAACCTCACCAAGCTTGCTTGAGAATGGCGAATTCACTTCCATGGCTCCAAAATCCTGATGAGTTTCTGCGAAACTGCGTATCAACATGTTATTGTTATCTGCAAAACAAGTGTGTGCACCAAAGGCATATTGTGACGTTAAATCATCAACTACGGTTGCCTGACTACCTGTGCCTGTAAGCAAATGGAAGTTCAGATTAACCTTGTCGTGATTACCATCGCCGAAAGCTTCGTCAACAATTACAAAGAAACAGTTGTCAACAAAGAAAACGGCCCGACGATGTGTTAGACCATGATATGACTCGTTCTGCATGACTATCAACTGTGCTCCGGCCTGCTTTTCAACCTTAAGTAACTCACCGTTCATGTGCTTGTTGTCAATGGTTTTGCCAAGCACTGTGAGTGTGTTGTGCATCTTTGTAGCACGATAAGCATTGCGACTTGCATTGCTAGCACTGGTTCCTCCATACGAATAGCAACCTGCATCAGGGAAGAAATTACGGCCATTATGATAGAGTGCAAACGTACCGTTATCGGGCTGACAATGCCACTTGGCATCGGGATTGACATTATTCTTGATCACCATCATGGTTGATTCCTTTGTCCACCCATTGCGCATCATATAATAACCCGACGCCTTATAGGTAGCTATCTGGCGTAGAGGCACTTTCCCCTGCTGTCTTTCCGTAGCCAACCAACGCATTTCCTGATCATTAGGGAACATGCCGGCATAGCGTTTCAGATTTTTCAACACAACACTCTTTGTGTAAGAACTGCTGCGAGTATCATTGAAATTATCGAGGCTATAATCAGGGAAGATGATGTCTGTCACGAAAGTTGTGGCCCTCTTCAAACACTGAATATAGTCTGTAGGAAGCTGGTCAAGCCTGTTGTTGGCCTGCAACAACTGATAAAGATCATAATAATCGCTGATTGCTCCAATATGATAGCTGGGGTCAAGTTCATTCTGTACACCGTCAGCAAGGAATTGCTTTTCAAGCCCATGACTTACATCTTGAAGTCCTTCTTTCAGCCATTCACCTGCATTTTTGAATTCGGGCATCAGCACACCAGCCGTTGCCACAACTTTCGATTGCGTGAGTCGAATGTTGCTTTCATCCTTATAATAGCCCTTTCGGATAGTCTCCACTTCGTCGGCCAAGGCCTTCATCACGACCGAGAACCAGCCTGGAGTGAGTTTTGTTGAGTGCAGATAATAGGGCAAAATGCTCAATCTGTCGCGTACACGCTCTGCAGGTTGCAGCCCCATCCACGCCACATTGTTTCCGGCTACATTCGTATGAGGATTCGGATAGGCTTTCATCCAGTTATTATAAACGTTTTTCCATGCCTCAAAATAGGCTTCGTTGCCCGTCACGCGATAAGCTTTTGCCAGCGAGGGAAACCATTGATGACGATGAAGTTGGTTTTTAAACTCCTGATCGGGCATTGACTGCACCAACGTTTCCCAATCAATTTTTCCGTTATTATCGAAAGAATAATAGACATCCTGCCCGTTGACAACCTTCTCTTTGAAGTTTCTGATGTAGAAACGATGCTTCAATGCCTGTTCAGCCACATTCTTTTCAAAAGTCGAAAGTGTAGGTGTCAGAAGGTCAACCGATGGATTTACGACATTCGTTCGCATGCGGTAATACTCTAAAAGCGCATAGGCTGCCCGATAATATTGCTTTGCCTCATATTGTTCCTTGACTTTCTCCAAACCTGGATAATCCAAATTCAGAACCTCAAAGATTCCTTTGTTGATTGTGTCAGCAGCAACAGAATCAGGATAAGTCTCTATGTCTACAATCGTTTTCTGGGCTATTTCAGCTGTGTTGTCCGAACAACCTACAGGCCCAAGTGCTAAACTAATTACAGCAAAGAAACTGATAAATTGTTTTTTCATAAGTTTAAATTATAACTAAGAGTTACTGTCTTTGTAAGCTTTGGTTTGTTTTCCATTGGTCATGGTCACCCAAGTATGGATACAAAAATAATGTTTTTAAGGCAAGTCGACTTTCAATTCTGTCGAAAAGAGTTTTAATTATGTATAGGTAGGAGACTGACTTCATTCTTCAATTCATTGGAAACACACTTTTCAAGGGGAATGCTCTGTTTCCTTATAAATGATGATTGTGAGCGCAAGAGAAATGCCTTAACTTTGCAAACCGTATGAACAAAAACAGTGATATGAAGTCTTTTCTCCTATTATCTACAGCTTTTTTACCCTTATACGCAATGGCGGAAACTGCTGATTCGACGATTGCACAGCATCACACCTTGGAAGAAGTGGTGGTGAATGGGTTCAAACAAGACCACATCAGCAATGCCCCCATGTCGATATCTGTGGCGGGAAGTACCTTTCTTCAGCGCAATGAGCTCAACGGCTTGCGCGACATGAGCAGCGTTTTTCCCAATCTTTTCATTGCTGACTATGGCGCACGGCAGAACACTCCGATATATATTCGCGGTATAGGTTCAAAGACCAATGCGCCTTCTGTGGGCTTGTATGTTGATGGAATGCCTTATTTTGAGCGTTCTGTTGTCGACTTGGACATTGCCGGAATCAGTGGCCTTGAGGTGCTGCGTGGGCCACAAGGCACACTCTATGGACGCAATTCAACGGGCGGACTCATCAATATCTATACCTATTCGCCATTGGATTATCAAAACATGATTGCCAAAATCAGTTACGGTTCGCGCAATGATGTGCGCTTGGGGCTGGCACATTATCAGAAAATCGCCCCCAGATTAGGACTTCATGTGGCAGGGAATTATCACCGCAACGACGGTTTCTTCCGCAACATCTATACGGGGAAGAAAGCCGACGACCTGCAAAGTGCCAATGCAAAAGTGGGATTAGCCTGGCAAGCTGCACCCCTCTGGACCATGCGTTTGAACGTACTTTTCGACCACTCTACGCAAGGTGGTTATCCTTATGGACTGTATCATGCCGACGACAACACGGCAGAGGCTGTGAACTATAACCGCTATAGCAGCTATCGTCGTAATGTTTTGTCGGCCGGAATGAACTGGCTTTACAAGGGAGAAGCCTTTCATTTCAATGCACAGACATCGTTTCAACACAGCAAAGACAAACAATATATCGATCAGGATTTCATGCCTCGTGATCTCTTTTTCACGATTACAGGCTTGAAACAGACCCTCGTGAGCCAGGAATTCACGCTGAGATCGGCGAATAATGACTGCCGTTATCACTGGATAACAGGGGCTTTCGGCTTCTATCAAAAGCTCAACAATGCTGTCGAAACACAATTCATTACGCCCGATTATGCTACACCTAAGTTCTATGACAGCCCTACATGGGGCGGTGCTATCTATCATCAATCCACCTATGACCTGACAAAAACATTGCACGCAGCAGTGGGATTGCGTTATGATTATGAGCGAGTGGGCGAAAATTATGAAGCCAACAAATATACGTTGAGCGTGGGACAGAGCAGCAATGTGCAAACGGCTACATTCAAAGATCATATGCATTTCAGCCAGATTACACCGAAATTCACGCTCAGCCAGCAATTTTCTGCCGACAAAATGGTCTATGCTTCTGTGTCAAGAGGCTACAAGGCAGGGGGCTACAACATTACTTCTATCACGCCCAACCTGCCTGCTTACGACCCGGAATATAACTGGAACTATGAAATAGGCGCAAAACTAACCTTGTTCAATGGTGCACTTCAAACCGAGATGAGTCTGTTCTACATTGATTGGAAGCATCAACAAGTCACCACGACTGTACCCGGTTTGGGCAACATCATCAATAATGCAGGCCACTCCAACAGTAAAGGTTTCGAACTTTCTGCCGTCTGTCGCCCCTTCAGAAACTTGGAGTTGCAGGCCAATTACGGTTACACCTATGCACAATTCCTTCACTACAAGAAGAGCGCTACGGTTGACTTCTCCCGCAACATGCTGCCCATGGTGCCCCGACAGACCATGGCTTTCGTGGCCAACTATACTCTTTTCCACGTCATGGGATTGGACAAACTCTTGCTGAATGCCGCACTCACGGGAACGGGAAAGATTTACTGGACCGAGGATAACAAGTTGGTACAGCCTTTTTATGCACTGCTCAATATGAAGATTGCGGCCACAAAAGGACGTTTCACTTGGGAACTTTGGAGCAAAAACACCACCAACACACGCTATATGAGCTATGCTTTTGCCTCTTCTGCCAAGTTTGCTCAGCGTGGAAAGCCTTTCATGTTAGGCACCTCTTTGGTGTTCAGACTTCACCCATAGCCCTTGAAACGATTAGCAAAATGAACCGAACATCCACGCGGAAGGTAGCCTATTTGTCTACCTTCTTCAGTTTATATATAGCCCAAGCTGTGCCGATGAGTTTCTTCACTACGGCGCTGCAGGTCATCATGCGCGAGCAAGCGGTGTCGCTTTCTGTTATCGGGCTGCTGCAAATCATAAAGCTCCCATGGATATTAAAGGTGTTTTGGGCACCGGCCGTAGACCGCTGTTGCAACACCATTGTCGACTATAAACGCACCATTATCGGTGTGGAAATCATCTACGCCCTATTGATTTTACTGACAAGTGTATTCGATATGAGTACAATTCTGCCGTCATCTTTCCACCTCTTAATCGTCATTATCCTACTGGCTTTAATGGCTTCGGCAACGCAGGACATTGCTACCGATGCATTGGCCATACGCACTTCATCGCATCAGCAGCGCGGACTGCTCAACAGCATGCAGTCAATGGGCAGCTTCGGGGGTAGCCTTTTGGGGAGCGGAGTACTGCTGATAGTGCTCCATGAGTATAGTTGGAACCGCGTGGCACAATGCCTGAGTGTGTTTGTTCTCATGGCTCTTGTTCCGCTGTTACTGCATAAGAAGCTCGCGTTTCAACAGGAAAGCAAGGTCAGAGAGCGTGCTGCGTGGAAGGATTTCGGATTGTTTTTCCGTCAGAAAGGCATCTCCCGGCAAGTCATTTTCTTAGTACTCTACTACACAGGGATAATCGGTGTCATGTCAATGTTAAAGCCTTTCATGGTCGATTTGGGATATTCTATGAAAGAGATAGGCTTTCTCTGTGGCATCATTGGCATTGGTTCGGCTTTCGTGATGGCTTATCCCGCGGGACTCTTCGTGCGCCGTTGGGGGTATAAACGCATGCGAGTGGTCTTCGCTTTCGTGATGTTTCTCGCAACACTATTCTTTGTTATGCTGTCTCTATCCCATCCAACGACATTGCTGTTAACGGCAGCAATCATCATGCTTTGGGGCAGTTACGGCATGGGAACAGTTGTTGTTTACACCTCATCCATGCACCATGTGCGTGCAGGGAGAGAGGGAACAGACTTCACTGTGCAAACCGTTATCACGCATCTCATGGGAATTCTCATCGCCGTTGTATGCGGATTTATCGCCAGCAGCATAGGTTATACGGGCATGTTTGCCACACAAAGCGCCATTGCCTTAGCCTCTTTCTTTTATACGATGCATATGAACGAACATCAAACAGACAATGAACGAAACGCTTTTCAAGAAATATAACATCCCTGTTCCGCGCTATACGAGTTATCCAACGGCCAATGAATTCAAGCCTTTTGATGCAGAACAGTATCTGAAAGCCGTTGAAAGCTCGAACAACGCCACAGCCGACAATATCTCATTCTATATTCATGTGCCCTTTTGCAGGCATCTTTGTCATTATTGCGGATGTAATTCCGTGGCCATGGCAAAGCCTGACCGCATCACAGAATATTTCGAAACACTCCACAAAGAGATTGACTTATTGCTGCCACACCTAAGGAAAGACCGCCGAATAAGCCAGATACATTATGGCGGAGGAAGTCCTTCGTCAATGCCGTTGCCACTGATCCGTGGCGTCAACGAACATCTGTTGTCGGCTTTTGAAACGATAGAAAGCCCCGAAATTGCCATTGAATGTCACCCCGGTTACCTCAAGGCAGAAGACTGGCACTATCTGCTTGGCAGTGGGTTCAACCGCTTCAGTCTCGGCATTCAGGATTTCAACGCCGATGTTCTGCATACCGTGAACCGACACCCCTCATTGCTTCCCGTTGCAGAAATCATGGACATACTGCGCAAAGGCGGTGCAAAGGTGAACTTTGACTTTATCTATGGGCTGCCGAAACAATCGGTAAAGGAATTTGTATCGACCATAGAAACGGCCATATCTCTGCGCCCCGACCGCTTGGTGACATTCAGTTATGCTCATCTTCCAAGCCTTTTCAAACGCCAGCAGATATTGGAAAAGGCCGGACTTCCACTGCAAAACGAAAAGTTAGGAATGTTTGAAGAGGCTGCAAGAACGCTCCGGGCGGCAGGCTATGTGCCCATCGGCATGGATCATTTCGTATTGCCTGACGACGACTTGAGCGTGGCCCTGCAACATCACACCCTACACCGTAACTTCCAAGGCTATTGTCCTCGCCGCATCACTGCACAGGTCTATGCCTTCGGGGTGTCGGGAATCAGTCAGTTGGACGAGGCTTATGCGCAGAATACCAAAGACATTTCAACCTATATCACGCAGGTGAATGCAGGCCGTTTGCCCGTTCAACGCGGCTATGCCTTAGCCCCTTGGCAGCGCATCACGCGCGAAGTCATTGAATGCATCATGTGTAACAACGGCATCAACTGGCATGACATGGCGCAACGTTTGCACTGCACCGTGACCGACATTTGGCAGGCCGTTCACTACAATGAGGCACAACTGCAGACACTTCAAGCCGACGGTTTAATCATCTTTGATGCCGAAGAGGTGCGCGTAACGCCTGAAGGCATGCCCTTTGTGCGCAATGTTGCAGCTGCTTTCGACCCTATGATGCGCAACAGTCACCTGCTGTTTTCAAAACCGGTATAACGCTATTATCCACATATTCCATGCAGAACGAAACGAAAACAAGTATCGATGTCATCGTCATTGGTGCAGGATTAACAGGACTCACCACTGCCCACACACTCAGAAAGCGTGGGAAAAAAGTGCTCGTAATCGAGAAAGAACAACGCATCGGCGGTCAGATCCAGACCCACCGACAAGGAGATTTCACGTTTGAAAGCGGGCCCAACACAGGCGTTGTGAGCTGTCCTGAAGTGGCAGAGCTGTTTCGAGACCTCACGAAGTGGGGTTGCACGCTCGAAGAGGCCCATGAAGAAGCCAAGCAAAGGTGGATTTGGAAGGGCACAAGTTTCCATGCCTTACCTGCTGATCCGATAGCAGCATTGCGCACACCGCTATTCACTTGGCACGATAAATTCGGCATCTTGCTTGAGCCTTTCCGTCCCAAGGGCACCGATCCCAACGAAGATGTGGCATCAATGGTGGTGAGAAGATTGGGCAAAAGCTATTTAGACTACGCCGTAGACCCATTTATTTCGGGCGTATATGCAGGCAATCCACATGCGCTCATCACGCGTTTTGCACTGCCAAAGCTGTATAACTTGGAACAAAACTACGGCAGTTTCATTCGCGGAGCCATTGCCAAACGCAAGGAAAAGAAGTCAGATCGCGAGCGGTTAGCCACAAAGAAGGTCTTTTCTGCAGTGGGAGGACTCGGTCATCTGACGGATGCTTTGGCGCAATCCGTAGGACTTTCCAACATCATCTTGGGGGCAAACGAGGTTGTTGTCATGCCGATTGGAGGTCAATGGCAGGTGGAATATACAACGGAAACGGGCGAAAAGGTGAGTCTGCAAAGCCGAAATGTCATTACAACCGTGGGAGCCTACGCGCTGAAAGCCATGCTGCCATTTGTGAAAGCCGGCGATATGGCACCGATTTCAGCCTTGCGTTACGCTCCGATAGTACAAGTAAGCGTGGGGCTTTCCAATGCGCACGGCATTGAACATAAAGCCTTTGGCGGACTCATTCCCACGTGCGAACAGCAACAACTCTTGGGCATTCTCTTCCCTTCGGCCTGCTTTTCACAGCGTTGTCCTGCAGAGGGTGCACTGTTTTCATTCTTCCTTGGAGGCATGAAACATGCCGAAATGCTTGGAAAAACCAACGAGGAACTGTGCGAACTCGTAACGAAAGCACTGTCCAAGATGCTTGGATTTCCACAAGATGTGGAGCCCGATATGGTTCAAATCTTCCGTCATGAGCACGCCATTCCACAGTATGAGCTGTCGAGTGGCGCCCGTTTTGCAGCCGTCAAACGCATAGAACAAGCCCATCCTGGCCTTATCCTCGGTGGTAATCTGCGTGATGGCATCGGCATGGCCGACCGCATTCGTCAGGCCGTTGCTATGGGCCTGCAAATCAACTGATTAGAGAAAGCCCTGCAACTTGATGCATTTCACGCTGTAACTTGACTCATTTTGCGGCCTCATTTGAGTCACTTCACAGCATGATTTGACGCAGATTGCACAGTAATATAAGTCACTTTACAAAACCGTTTGCATGATGACATGAAAAAGGAGATAACATGTTGCTTCTCACCTTGTGGCAAAAGGAATGAGTTTCTAAGGCAGAGTCCAATCCGTCTTGAAAGAAGTATTCAGTAAAAGCAGCTTTTAAGCTTTTTTACTTCGACCGATTTGCGCGTTCTGAAAAATATTCGTAAATTTGTAAACTCTACTATAATAACTCGAAACAAGACTAAAACATGGACACATTTTCTCAGAGATTCTCCTTAGAAGGGAAAGTAGCATTAGTTACAGGTGCTGCCTATGGTATCGGATTTGCTATCGCGGAGGCTTATGCCAAAGCCGGAGCTAAGGTGGCATTCAACTGCCGAAGCGAACATCATCTGCAGCAGGCATTGGCCGACTACAAGGCTAAAGGCATTGATGCACGCGGATATATTGCCGACGTGACCGACGAAACACAGGTGAAAGAACTTGTTGAAAAGGTTGAAAAAGAGCTTGGCACGATTGACATTCTCGTCAACAATGCCGGTATCATCAAGCGTATTCCAATGGAAGAGATGAGCGTTGAAGACTTCCGCCAGGTGATTGACATTGACCTCAACGCACCTTTCATCGTGTCAAAAGCCGTAATTCCGGGCATGAAACGAAAAGGACATGGTAAGATTATCAATATCTGTTCAATGATGAGTGAATTAGGTCGCGAGACCGTCAGTGCCTACGCAGCTGCCAAGGGCGGTCTGAAGATGCTGACACGCAACATCTGTTCAGAGTTCGGCGAGCACAACATCCAGTGTAACGGCATTGGCCCGGGCTACATTGCAACACCGCAAACCGCTCCTCTTCGTGAGCTTCAGGCTGACGGCAGCCGTCATCCTTTCGACCGTTTCATCATCAGTAAGACTCCCGCTGCACGTTGGGGAACGCCGGAAGACCTTATGGGGCCGGCCGTATTCCTTGCTTCTGATGCCAGTGATTTCGTAAATGGTCACATCCTTTATGTTGATGGTGGCATCTTGGCTTATATCGGTAAGCAACCTTAATCGATGCCCGGAAGCCCGGTATTCGACATTCTGATTTTTATTTTGCCTATGCCCTGAGACCCTGCAAGCAGGACTTCAAGGAGGCAAAACAGCATTTGAGCCTTGCCTATTCATATGGTGCAAGGCTCAAACTCTTCATAAAGCTGAATGATAATATAAAGGGTAAGAACGCCTAAAAAATACCTTATGAAACACAAAACAGCCTGCTTTCTCTCTCTTTTCACTATTCTTTTGCTATTTACGCCCACGCATGCCATACCGCGAATAACATTTTCACACATTGGAACTGACCAAGGGTTGTCGCAAAGTTCGGTGTTCGATGTAACGCAAGACAGGTTGGGGTTCATGTGGATGGCTACGGCTGACGGCCTCAACCGCTATGACGGCTATGGCTTCAAGACCTATCATAACCTGCCACACGACCGTTTTTCAATCGGAAGTGATATCATCAAGACCGTCATGACCGACCGACAAGGGAGACTATGGATAGGAACCAATGCAGGACTTTCACTTTATGACGACCTCCACGACCGTTTTTTCAATTTTCGGACAGACCGGAAAATGTCGGTAAGCCATATTGTGGAACTTGGCAACAACCAGTTACTCATCTGCGCAAATGGACACTTGTGGGTATTTGATACGGTCAGAAAAGCCTTTCAAAAGGCGCAGATTGTTTCCTCTCCCATGGGAGAAGTGACTGCCATTGGCCGCTTCAAACACACCGTTTTCATCGGAACAGCATCGGGACTCTACGCCTATGACATGCGAAATCACACCACTTGCCCATTAGCTGCCCATGAATTGGCCGGTAAACGAGTGTCAGTGACAGCCTGCCATGGTCCGAATCTGTGGATAGGAACAGAAGGCAACGGTCTCTATCAGCTTCAACTCACTACGCTGAAAGTTTCCCGATACACGCCTACAAACTCTCTTCTGTGCTCGAATTACATTCGTGCGCTGGCCTATGATAAGCATGGAAATCTTTGGATTGGTACTGTCAATGGATTAAATGTGCTTGATCATCAAGGAAACATGACCGTCTATAAGGCGCAGCCCCTTGTTGAAGAAAGCCTTTCACAAGCCTCTGTCAGATGCCTTTATGCCGACACAAACGGCGGAATGTGGGTTGGAACCTATTTTGGAGGCATGAACTATTACCACCCACGGAAGCATCGTTTCAGCTATCTTCGCATGATACCGGGACAGAACACCATTCACAATAACATCATTGGTTGCATCGTTGAGGATGCCAAGCGCAATCTATGGATTGGAACGAACGACGGTATAAGCTATTATGATGCCGTCAAGCAACGTTACGAAACCATTACTTCGGTCGACGGACTCGCATCGAATGATATCAAGGATATCTATGTAGACCCGCACAACGGCACTGCGTTTGTCGGTTCACAATTAGGGGGATTAGCAATCATCCGGCAGCATCCGCGCCGCGTAAAGAGTGTCGTCATCTCTGAAATATCGCCTGATGCCAACAGCGTCTATGCCATCTTGCCTTACAAAAACAATCGCGAGCTGCTGCTTGGCACACTCGACGGACTTAAATGCTTTGACATTCTATCACAGAAAATCACATCACCAAAGGTGGCATTCTCTGCTCCCTTGACAAGCGAACAGCGCAAGATAGGGGCCTTGCACCGCGATCATGACGGCCGCCTGTGGGTGGGAACGGAAGGCGGTCTGTTTGTTCTTCGCCCCACAGCAAAGGGATTTCGCCAGCTTTTTCCTACAAAGATAAGCCATACTTTAGGGCGGGCTTTCGTGCATTGTGTGGTAGAAACTCCCGACAGAAAAGTGTGGATAGGAACCCGTCAAGGTGCTTTCTGCGTGGATCCTGCCACGTGGCAGGTGCGCAGATACAGCGTCAGCAACGCTTTGCCAAGCAATATTGTGTGTGGAATCATTCAAGATGCGGGCGGAACACTGTGGTTAAGCACAGGGAACGGACTGTGCCGACTTAACCAAAAGACTGGGAAAACAAGGGTGTACACCCATACTGACGGCATACAGAGCAATCAGTTCAGCCCGCATGCCTTTTGTCAGACGCAGGATTGGCGCTTGTTTTTCGGTGGCGTCAACGGCATTACGGCCTTCAATCCCCGCCAACTGAAAGACAACCCCTATGCACCTCGCGTGGTCATCACAACCTTGCGCGTGTTCAATCAGCCTGTCGTCCCCGGCGATCATCACGACATTCTCAACCGTCAGCTGCCTTTCACCCGACATATTACCCTGACACATCAGCAGACCATGTTCTCGCTTCAATTTGTTGTTCCCAACTATATTGCGGGCTCACACAACACCTTTGCCTACATGCTTGAAGGCTACGACCAGAAATGGCACTATACAAACGACATGCAAACCGTAAGTTATTCGCGTCTGCCGGCCGGCACTTACATCTTCAAAGTGAAAGCAGCCAACAACGACGGCAAGTGGTGTGCACAGCCAACCGAGCTTGAAATAGAGGTGCTTCCCGTCTGGTATGCCACTTGGTGGGCGCGCCTTATCTTCCTTTTTGCTATCATTGGAGTCGTCATTCTTGGCTTCCGACATCTATTAAGCCGTAAAATGGTGCAGCTGCAATTGGAGAATGAGCGCCAAGATAAGCTTCGAATGCAGGAAATCAACGAGATGAAACAACGTTTCTTCATTGATATCTCTCATGAACTGCGCACGCCGCTGACGCTCATCAGTTCGCCTTTGCAGGAGATGAAAGAGCGACTGACCGACACTTGGGCACAGCAACAGCTGACAATCATGAGGCGCAATGTCAACCGACTGCTGCATTTAGTCAATCAACTGATGGATTATCGGAGGGCAGAATTAGGCTATTTCAAATTGCAAGTGAGGCCCGTTGACCTGCAGCAGATGATAGAAAGACTGTTCGAACAGTTTGAGAAGCTGGCTCAACAGCGAGAAATCGGCTATCAACTTATAGCTGATTTGAAAGAGGAGCACGTGGTATGTGACCCTAATTTCATCGAGCTAATGATGAACAACCTACTTTCAAATGCCTTCAAATTCACCCCTAAAGGGGGAAATATCACTGTAAAGGCAGAACTCACCATGGACAGTGAGGCACCGAAAACGCTTATCCTGCAGGTTTCTGACACAGGGAAAGGTATCCCTGAAGACCAACATGCACGTATCTTTGAACGCTTCTATCAGACCGATGCCATGCATGAGGGCAGTGGAGTGGGGCTTTCTCTCGTGAAAAGATTAGTCACTACGCATCATGGCAGCATTCATTTGGAAAGTCAAATAGGGCGAGGAAGTGTCTTCACAATATGCCTACCTGCTGAGAAAAGCGCTTACCAGACCAACGAATTCGCTACGGAACAAGCGGTCGTACAAACCTATTCGATGAATTCGCCAATGGCGTTTATGGCTGATTCGCTTGAAAATGAAATGGAAGAGGAAACCATAGAGACCAGAACGGCAGCTGAAACGAGCGGACATGAAACCCTGCTCATCGTGGAAGACAACGAAGATATCCGTCTGCATTTGTGTCAGGCACTGCGCGGAAGCTATCGGATTATTGAGGCAGCAGACGGCATTGAGGCCACAGAAAAGCTTGCTTCAGAGACGATTAGCCTTGTGTTGACCGATGTCATGATGCCACGCATGGACGGACTGCAACTCTGTCGCCATATTAAACAGCACATTCAAACAAGCCATATCCCTGTGATCATACTCTCGGCCAAGGTAGAAGTGGAGGAACAATTAGATGGATTGCGCATCGGAGCAGATGACTATATCACCAAACCTTTCTCGATTGCCATCGTGAAAGCCAAAATTCAGAATGCCTTGCGCATTCGAAAAACAACCATAGAACACTACACACAGACGCAACAAATCGTTCCAAAGGAAATTACCAACAATGCTCTTGACGAAGAATTACTTTCTCGTGCGATTGAAATCGTAAATCAAAATCTCTGTAATACCGACTTCTCTACGGAACGTTTTGCACGTGAGATGCTTATGAGTAGGTCTAATCTGCATCTCAAACTAAAGGCACTTACCGGAGAATCGACCAATGATTTCATACGCCGCATACGTTTTAATAAGGCTTGTGCCCTGTTGAAAGAGGGCCGATTAAGTATCTCTGAAATCAGTTACAAAGTAGGTTTCAATTCGCCTTCCTACTTTGCAACGAGCTTTAAAAAACGTTTTGGCTGCATGCCCACCGAGTATGGAAAGCAACCGGAAGACGTGCAGCCGTGAGATAAACGTTAACCTTTATAGTGCAAATAACGATAAAGTGCTTCAAGAAAATAATAGTCGGCATAGTTGATTGGCGTGTCGATTTCAGAACCATTGGGCAGTGAACCGACAGAATGCATCAGCAGAAAACCTTCGTTTGTCCCTGATCTTGCTAAATAACGGGGTGAAGAAAGTTGTTTCAAAAGAGCCTCCCCATAGTTGAAGTAGACTTTCCCATCGCTGACCAACTTGCTGAGTTCGAGCATTGCCGAAGCGGTAATGCAGGCAGCCGACACGTCGCGTGGTGTACGTTTTCCTGCAGGTGCATCATAGTCCCAATAGGGAATATGGTCTTGAGTTGTTACGCGTTGCATGATCATTTTGGCGATATTCACAGCCTGTTGCAGGAAAACCGGGTTGCGAGTCTCGGCATAACATTCCGTATAGCCATAGAGTGCCCATGCCTGTCCACGTGCCCATGCAGAGCCGTCGGCCTTACCTTGAAAAGTACATTTGCATTCCACGCTGCCGTCATCATTGTAACTCACGACATGCCATGTGGTGAAATCTGGGCGGAAATGATGTGTCTGTGTGGTCAACGCATGTCTTACGGCAATGTCATAATAGCGCTTGTCGCCTGTCAGTTTCGATGCCATGAAAAGCAACTTGAGGTTCATCATGTTATCAATGATAACAGGGAAGTTCCATTTTCCAAAGTCCCAGGAACGAATACAGCCTATCTTTTCATTAAAACGCGCAGCAAGATTTTCGGCTGTCTCAATGATAACGCCTTTTATAGTGTCGTTGGGAGCAAAGCGAAGTGCATTCCCATAGCTGCAATCTATCATGAACCCCAAGTCGTGGGTTCTTTTATAGTAACGCACGGGATTAAGTTTCTCGGTATAGGCAATAGCCTGTTGCTTCAATTGGTGACTGTTCGTAAGGGCATAGGCATACCAAAGACTGCCGGGAAAGAAGCCACTTGTCCAGTCATAGACATCGCAGAGACGCAGTGTTTCTCGCTTTGATGCAGACGGAAGTGGCACTAATGTCCGCCTGAAAGAGTCGGTCTTGGTCTCTAACTGCTTTTCGATGAAGGCCACATCATAGCCTTTCCATATTGAACGAGGAAAGGAATCGGTAGCCATTACACGCGTTGCTGTTGACAACAACTGTTGCCGTGCCACCTCAATCGCATGCTGTGCCCAGCGAGGCTGATGCACATTAGCCATGCCTGAAGCTGAAGTTATCAGTAAGGCTGCTGTCAGCAAACCTGTTTTCAGTGCTGTTCTATGAGAAAATCCCCTGTTTATTTGTTCCATTTTAATATTCTTTTTTTACCATTTACAATAAGTTCCACTTCCTGTTCACCGTCGGTCGATTTCAGTAATCGGGCTTTATACACAGGGCAAGTGCTTGCGTTTTCCAACGGAGTGATAACCGTAATAAAGCTCACAGGCTTGCTGTTGTTCTTTTCTACGTCGAAAGAGAGCGAAGGGCGTGGCGTCTTTTGTCGATAGGCCAATGAATAAAAGCCTTCTGTAACCTTGAGTCTCGCATGACTGTTCGTAAAGCATTGCAGAACGAGATTACTCTTACCGTCATATAAAGTGCTGACTTTCAGCTTTGCACTATCCACGGCAAGCTGGCCGTCGCGCAGGTGATAGTTCAGATTAATCGTGCCCGTGGCTGTTCCTGTTGCCTCATCAACAATCACAAAGAACTGATTGTCGACGAAGAAAACAGTACGCCTGTGCTGCAAATCACGATAGCTTGGGTTCTGTGTTACCAATGTCGGCGTTGCTCCTTCGGGCTGCCAAAGCACAGTTTCTGACTGTGTAGTCTCCATGTTCTGGTGGTTTAGGGTCAGCGTGTTGTGTACCGTAGTCTGTCGGAACCAGTCACGTTGCTTCTGCACTTCATCGTCTCCGGCGTAGACATAAGAGCCACTGTCGGGGAAAAGCTTGCGCCCATGAAACCAAAGTTCAAAGGTTCCATTGTCTGGTTGGCAATGCCATTCGCCCTTAGGACCCGCCTTCACCACCATAACCGTGGCGTTCATGTCCCACCCATTGCGGAAAGTGAAGAAGCCGGAAACAGGGAAACCCTTTGAAAGGTAGGGCGGACGGCGTCCCTGTTTGCCCTGTGTTGCCAGATAACGAATGGCCTCATTCTCGGGAAAGAGTTTGCTCCACTCTTGATAATTACGGATTTCGCCCTCTGACTTGCCCTCTTTGGCATCGCTGAAACATGGATTAGTATAGTCAGGGAAGCAGATATTGGCATAGAACATAATCATCTTCTCAACCGTTTGCATATAGGTTGGCGGAATGAGTTGCTCCACATGATTGACCTTGGCCATTTCAATGGTTTTACAGAAGATGTTGATAGAGGCCAAATGATAATGCGGGTCTAATTCAAACTGACCGCCGTCGGCATACACCTGCTTGCAGATTTCCTCATTGAGAATGCTGATTCCACGCTGCTGCCAAGTCTTGGCATCTTTGAATTCAGGGAAGAACGTGCCTGCATAAAACATGCGCTGCGCCTCGAAAAGCAAATGGTTGCCCTTCTTGGAGAAGTTCTCCATGATGTGGTTGGCATTACGATGATAGTTCACTAAAAACGAAGTGAGAAACGAAGCATTGAAGCTTGGCGACGAAATGAAAAGCGAAAACTGATTAATCTGGTCCTGCACACGGTGGCTTGTCTCTAAAGGTCGCCATGCAAACACGGCATTCTCAATGGCCTTGTCTGTCTCCTTACCTTTTCGTTCGTATTGGCTTCGCTTCACTTTCACAAGGGGGTTCTTGACAATCCAGTCTATATACTGCGCCATCCACTCCCGAGCATAACGCTCGTCCTTGGTCAGCTGATACACCTTTCCCATTGGAGTGAACCACTTATGCCGATGCAATTGCCAACGCAGTTCGTTATCTTTCACCGGCCAATAAGTCCAGTCAATATCCTTTCCATAGTTAAACGAAGGCTGATAGCCATCATGTACATAGAATGTATGCTCGAGCGCATCATCCGCCCACTGCCTTTCTCGCTTGCTGACCGTGAGCCGTTGCAGACGAAGCATAGGGTTTACAATGCCTGTCCGCTGCCGATAATAGGCAAGAAGAGCCTCTGCAGCCCCATTCATATTACCGCATTCATATTGCTGTCTGACTTTCTCGAGTCCTGCATATCGCAGATTGAGCAGCTGGAACACCGTTGTGTCAACTGCTGATTTGGCATTGGCCTCCGCACAGAAGACCATACCTAACAGACTCAAAAGCATGTAAAAAAGAATGTTTGAAAGTTCCTTCATGTTCAAAGATTTACTTGTTTTTCTGCTGCAAATATACCAATTTACCACCTTTCTCATTTTTCATTTTGTTGAATTACATTTCAATTTTGTGCGAACAAGCGTTTATTCCATGCTTTTTAATAAATTATTTCAAGTGGTTCTCAACAGGAAAGATGAGTAAGTTTCTATGCTTTCTCTTTGCGAAAATAATACCATCTCAAAATGTACAACGTTATCTTTGCCAATAAAAAATATCATTATTTTCTTCCAGTTGGGGATAAGATAAAATAAGGTCTCATTACATGGCGTTGTAACTTGTATTGAATCACATCGTAACTTGACGCAGATTACACTGTAACTTGACGCACTTTACAGCGTAACTTGACGCGAATCACGCGGTAACTTGATGCAGATTGCAAAGCTTGGAAACGCAAGTTGGCTCGCATGTTGCTTTTTCTTTCGTAATAATCTGATAATCATTGCGTTAAAAAGAGGTGGAGGTGGTTCTGCATTTGGAAGAAAAAGGGGTTGGTTCTGCGGTCAATCATGATTGCGAATGAGGCATGAAAACACTTCAGGTTCAGTTGGGTATAGTAGCCGTAAGGGGCAGCATGCCTCGGTTATTGGTGCGGGCAGCCGCTCTTTTCCTTGTTCCTGTACTCCTTGGGACTCACTCCCGACTTCATCTTAAAGAAGTTAGTGAAAGCTGAATGGTCTTTGAAATTGAGTTCGAATGATATTTCTCCGATGGTCATGTCGGTCATGCGGAGCAGCTTGCAGGCTTCACCGTAGAGGAAACTCTGCAGATATCCGTTGACCGTATTGCCCGAAACCTCTTTCACAATGCGTGAAAGATAGGTGGGAGTGATGTTCATCTGGTCGGCATAGAAATTGATTTGGCGTTGCTGTCTGAAGTTGTTCGATGCCAGATGAATAAAGATTTTGAAGATGTTTTCCTTGTGTTTCATGTCGTGAAGTCCCGTGATGGGGTGGCTCACTAACTCGCGGACATGCATCTGTATGAGGTGGACAAGGAAGCCAAGCATCTCTTTTTTATAAATGTGCGGCTGGCTTATGGTGCACTCTATCTGTGTGATGATGCCCATAAACTCCGAGGTTTGACTCTCGCTGAGCGCCTTATAAATATAGGTGTTCAGCAGATTAAGCGGAATAACATCGCGCAGATTGTCGTCGTTCTTGATGATGTCGTTGTAGAAATCAGACTCAATGAAGAGGAAATAGGCACCGAGTTCGCTGCTGCTTCTGACGAAACCAACGTGCTGCATAGGGGCAGTTCGCAGGATGCTATGCTGCTCTAAGCGGATGGTCTTGTCGTTGATGGTCACTTCTGCATACCCGTCTATGAGCAGGAAAACCGCGTAGAAGTGAACTAAGTTAAGCTGATTGAAGAATGAAGCGACGTTGTCTTCGTTGGCATGCGCTACGGCCACAACTGCTCCAAAGGCTGTGGTTATATCGTTTCGCTCGATAAATTCGGGCAGATTATGCAACAGTTCGCTTTTCATCGACGTAGATTCTAAGAGGTAGAATATCGTATTGCAAATATACAAATTGTTTCTGATTTCAGCAATACTTCATGCTGTTTTTGTCGTGACAGCATCTTTTCCAATCGCACTTATCGCTTCAGAAAGAACCTTACAAGCAGGAAATTCACCGGCACGCAGACGCAGAACATGGGGATGGGTGCCAGCTTTTCGCTGAAGCCCACAGCGATGAAGATATGCAACATGAGGATTTGCAGGCCGTAATTGATAAGATGACTCAAGGCAAACCCGGCTCCATGGCGCGCATTGGTCTTTACTTTGAAGGTGTAACGGGTGCTGGCAAGGAAGTTGAAAAGAAAGCTCACAGCATAGCCTATGGTGTTGGCGAGGGTGGGAGATACGGCATAAAGCATCAGCAGATAAACGCCATATTGTATCAATGTGGCTATACCGCCCACGAGGGCAAAGCGAAGAACCTCGCCAAGTTGCTGTCGGTGCTTAGGATCTAAACGGCTTATAATAGGCTTCATCAGCATAGTTGAGCATTTCACGGTCGCCTCGGCTGTCGCCAAAGGCAATGATATGGAGTTCTGTTCGCGGGCAGGTGAGCAGCTTTTGAATGCGGTTCACCTTCTCTTGCCCATAGCAGTTGGGGGTTGTGAAGCGGCCCGTCAGACGGCCATTCAGCACTTCAACCTGCGTGCCTGCTACTTTCACGTCGGGCAAGAACGGCTGAACCCAGTTGTCGATGCTGGCACTGACCACGTAGATTTGGTCTTTCTCCTTGGCCTCGGCAATGGTTTTCAAGGCCTTGGGGCGCAGAAGATGTCGGCTTTCAGAAGCAAAGTCATGGCATAGTTGATTGAATTCTTCAATGGTTTTCCCCTTGAAAAAATAGCTGAAGACACGTTGCTTGGCCTTCCAGTTTGGGTAGAGATGCAGTTTCATCAGCACTAAGACAGGACTGAAAAGCAGGAAACCCAAGAGCAATCTCGGCGTGCCCACGGCATAACGGATGACCTCAACGAGCGTGTCTTTTGTGGTGATGGTTCCGTCAAAGTCAAAGAGATAAACCGTTTGTTTCATCCTTTCAGCACGTAGATAATCAAGAGGAATGTCAGCAGCCAGGCCACGACGACAAGCTGAGTGAAGCGGTCTTTGAGCAGCACTTTGGTCGGATCGCCGCTCTTTTGGTCGACAACGGTGAGCTGAATATAGCGTAACAGCCCCACAAGAACAAAGATAGTGGTCAGATAGAGATAATCGGTTTGGAAGTTTTGAATGACTTCCGGGCTCACCGTGTACATGATATAGCACACCAAGGTGACGCTTGCAGTGATGGTGATGGCTTGATTAATGAACGTAAGATTATAGCGGATAGTGTTCTTTCGCGGTGCTTCGCCGGTTCGTTCCATGCGAATGACATCGTCACGACGCTTGGCAAAGCTCATGAAAAGCGTGATGAGGAAGGTCATGAGCACTATCCATTTGCTCAATGGAATGTGAGTTGCAAAGCCGCCGGCAAGCAAACGGAGCACAAAACCGAAGGCCACGATGCACACATCAATAATGGCATACTGCTTCAAACGGGCGCAATAGGCTAAGTTGAGCAGCCAGTAGAGGAGGAGAATGCCGCCGGTCTGGAGCGCATAGTCGGGCAGGAAGAACATGCTGAGCATGGAAAGTGCAAAGCAAATGAACATCAGCGCGTAGGCCACTGACGCGGAAACAGCCCCCGAAGCAATAGGACGGAGGCACTTTACAGGGTGACGTCGGTCGTCATCGACATCGTGAATGTCGTTGAAACAATAGATAGATGAGGCGGCAAAGCTATAGGCAAGGAAAGTGATTGCACCTGCCAGAAGCGCTTTCCCATTGAATAATTCGCCACCGAAGAACAGCGGAAGCATCACGAAGAAGTTCTTCATCCACTGCTTCGGCCGTAGTATTTTCATGTAATTCTTGATGTTCATAGGGCTTTCTCGATTTGCTTGGATAGATATTCAACGAGTTTGCTGAGCACAAATGCTAATGGAAGCGTGATCAGAAGACACACCATGAAGGTTGGCCAATAGCTCCATGACTTAGGAATATAGGCCAGGACGAAGTGGATATGAATGAGATAACACTCTAAACTCAATGCACCGACGAACTTGAATGTCTTGTTAAACCACTTCGGTGTGCGTCGGAAAACGCGGTTCAAGAGCAGGATTGAGGTCAATGTCAGTGGAATATAGAGCATGCGTTCCACGTAGAGGGGAAACAATCCGTGGCGTTGCTGTTCGAGAAAGATGCTTGCAAAGAGCGTCATTACAAACAGAATAATCACCATCCAGATGCCCGCGCCGTCAATACGTTGCTTTGTTCGCACCATTTCTCCCATGTTGATGCCGATGAAGAAAATGGGAACGCGACTCCAAAAGATTTCAATGTGCCCCACAGCTTGATGAATTGGTGTGACATACTCCACGAGAATGCACCACATAATCATGACAACGGGGAGCCAACGGTAAATGGGATGTCGGCGGATAAGCTCCATGTAAGCCGGTGCAAAGCAATACAATATCATGATTGCAGGGATATACCAGAACGTAAGTTCATCGTGGAGCCAGAAGTCCCAGTTGATAGTGATGTCGCCAATCAGGTCGAGCCATGCCATGAAATCGCCGCCATGAAATCGCGGAATGTAGTAGAGGCAGGCCATAATCAGCCATGCGGGATAGATGCGCAGATAGCGTTTGGTGAAGAAATGTCGGGCAGAAGGCTTCTTCATCCATGAGAACCAAAGGCCTATTCCACTGAGGAAAAGGAACATGTCTACACCGATATTGCCCATTCGTCTGAGTCCGAAAAAGAGGTCGTTTCTCGGCAGACTGACATGGAAAAGCATGATGAAAAGCATGGCAGCTCCCATCAGTTCACCGCGATAACGCGATATGTTTACGAGTTCAATGTCCTTGATTTTCATTTGATGGGAATGCGTTTGATGATTTCACGGAAGGCCCATGCCAAGCAAACGCTCGTCACAATGTAGAGCAGGAAGCCTGCGTAATAGTCTCCCTGTCGGCTAAGAGGAATAAAAATCTTACGTGTGATAGGGTGGCAAACGAATAGGGCTGCACTGATGCCTCCTGTCCAAACAAGGGCCTTGTTGATGTGTTGAAAGGGACGCATGGAAAACAGTTTGACCAATGAAATGGTTGCCGTGCAGATGAAAACAGGTACGAAAGTCCAGCCAATGAAACTCATGCTGAACCAGAAAATCATGAAGACTGAACCTACAAACAGGGCTGCATGTGTCTTCAAATCCATGGGGCGACCATAGCGGGCATAGAGAATGCCGAGTCCGAAAGGCAGCATGCCGCCCATGAAATTATAGCGATAGCGGTTCAGTTCCTCGCTCTCTGGCCCGAAACAGAACTGCAATGCCACGCAAATCACCATTAAACCGACTGTCCAACTCCAATGTCTGCGGGCGATGAAAAGGCGGAAAACCAAGTAGAGTTGCAGCATTAAGCCGAAGAACCAATAAGGACCTGGCCAGATGATAGCATCGGGATGAGGCAGCAGGTTGTTGAACATGCCGAGCATAGCCACGATGTCTGATGCTTCGTAATGATGCGAATGAGGGGTCATGAGATCAATCATCGTGAAGGCTACGAAGCCTAATATCATCATCTTGAACAGCTTTTTGTAATGGTGTTGCATGAAGCTGAAGACGCCTTCAAGCCCACTTCTGCCTCTTTGCAGACTCTGCCCATCGGCTGAAGTCTCGTATTTCATCACCAATCCATAGGCACTTAGAAACAGAAACACAGGTACACCATAGTGACCAAAGAACGATAACAGATGCATGGGGAGCAGCTCATCGGGAGCTGAAAGCACCTGTCTGAACCAGTCAGTATTGCTTTGAAAATACTGATATTCATTCTCCTTGACCACCGGGTTGAGCCAATGGCAATAGTTATGCATGAAGATACCGATGATAGCCAGCCCTCGCATGGCTTTACATTCGGTACGGGTGAGCAGTTGATGGTTCATTTCTTGTTCTTTTTCTCCTTGTAATAAGCTTCGCGCAACTTGTCGTAATCGGTGGTCGCCTTTAGGATTCTGGGACGCATTTCATCGTAATGATCGCTCAGAATGTTATATTCGGGATGATAGTCTTTCGCTTGAATGCCAGCCAAATAAAGCAGCATGTGGGGCAGTGCATCAGTCATGAAGCGACGTCGGCGAGCCTGAACGACCTCGCGAAATATCTCCGGATGCCGGTGCGCATACTTCGGAGAGCAGTATATCCAGAATGGAATTTCAAACTCATAGTGGGCTAATGGCCAGTCGATGGCAGCTGAATGATTGCGGCAAATGAAGCCCCGCGACTCCTCATAGCACTCTTCTCCGTGGTCGGGCATATAGATAACGATAGCATCTTTGTTCTCAAATCGCTTGCAGATCTGGTCGACAATCGAGTCATTATAATGCACGGCGTTGTCGTAGTAGCTTAATATGGTGCGCTGTTTCTCGGACAGTTCGGGGCGTTTCTCGGTGTAGTCGTCAGCAGAGAACTTATATTGTTTCTTCGGACAACGCGTGCGATAGTTCACATGTTGACCTATCAAATGGAATATGGTGAGGTTAGGGCCCTTGGTATCTATCTTTCCTTCTTTCACGAAATGGTCGTAGTCGGCCAGTAAGTCCTCGTCGAACACGTGCAGTTTTTCATTGCGGAGGTCAAACTGTGCCTTGTTCAATGTGGGGTTATTCAAGAAGAATCCCCCGCTGAAATCATATACGGCAGCGTTGGCTTCTATCAGGAACTGATTGGTAAGGAACTGCACTTTATAGCCTGCTTTGCGGAATAATTCGGGGAAAAGTGGGTAGTCGCACCAGTCTCCCTGCTGTCCGACGACGTGCATGGAGAATACATTTTTAAAGACATAACTCGTCAGGTTCCATGGTGCCACCACGTCAGAATAGGGCACAAGGAAGCCGCGATGCTCGCGTTTAATCTGTCGAGGCGTGGTCGGCATGAAGTAGCCATACTGCTGGGAATGATGTTTTCCATAGCTTTCTCCGATAATCAAGACGATGTTGGGTGAACGGAATGAGCAGCTGTCAACCTTCACTTTGTCGGATGCAGCCACGAGTTTATCCACCTGTTTGGCAGCCAATTTGTTGGCATAGATGCTGAAGACGAGGCGGCTGAAAGGCGTATAGAGCACGGCATGGTCTTTCTCGGTGAGCGTGTGTTCCACTTCTCCTATCGAGCGTCCGCTCATCAGTTTCCACGTGGCCGCCTTGTTGTGGGCCGATGCAACAGCGCCCCATACGACCATGAACAGCGTAAACAGTCCTGCAAGGGGATAGTATTTCTCAATTGAAAACTGTGGAAGATGCAGTCGTTTGATGCGTGGAAGATAGGCAAGAAAGATGTTGAACACAGCCAGAAGGATAATCCAACCGACATTGCTGAACAGGAAATCGGCCGAAAGAAGACTCGAAATGAAATCCAATGCCTCGCGACTGTTGGTCTCGCCAACGAGCATCAGCATGGAAGGATTAAGCGTAGAGCCGAACTTTACGAAGCAATAGGTGTCGGCTAATGCCACACTGTATAATATAATGTAGAGGAAGAGGCGTACCCATCTGTGTGCTTTCAGGGGCACAAGCATCAGCAGAAGACAAATCACATAGAGGTCAACAAACTGCTCTGTATACAGGTTTTCGTAGACAGTTGCACCTTTGAAAGGCGGTAAAGTAATCCAGGCACACAAGCAACTCAGCACATACATCATTACAAAAAACAATGCATTGCCTTTCACGGGACTGAAAATCTTTGCGAATAAGCAGTTTAATGGCTTCACTATCTTCATCAAATCCTTATTTTCTGCAAAGTTAGTGCAAACGAAGCAAACATCAAAGGGAAAAGTAAAGAATGTTCTTTTTCCTTTGCGTTTGTGAGTGCAGCCTGACTTCTGCAAAGTCAGTAAAGACAAAGCAAGCCTCAAAAGATTCCCTTTCTCAAATCTACTTGTTATGCAAAGATATTTGAGAAAGAGTTTCCGAGGGAATGAATTCATCCGCCACAAAGGTCATGTTGCAAAGAACATCACGATAATCTGGGCGATAATCACACGCACAAACATGCCCAACGGATAAACCGAAGCATAGCTGATGCTGGCAGTATCGCCCTTCAAAGTATCGTTGGCATAGCCTAAGGCCATAGGGTTGGCCATGCTTCCGCAAAGAATTCCACAGATGGTTCCAAAGTCAAACTTCTTTGTTTTCAATGCAATCAGCCCCACGATGAGCACGGGAACAATCGTAATCAACGCACCGACGCCCACCCAAAGCAGTCCCTGTGGACGCATCACTGTACCGAAGAAGTCTTTCCCTGCATCGAGACCAAGACATGCCAAGTAAAGACTTAACCCGAGTTTCCGCAGCATCAGCGATGCTGATTGCGTGGTGTAAGAGATGAAGTGCATTTTGGGGCCGAGTGCACCGACAATGATTCCCATGATAATAGGGCCTCCGGCAATGCCCAATCGGACAGAACTTTCCATGCCGGGAATGCTGATAGGAATAGTGCCGAGCGCCAGCCCAAGGAACATTCCCAGGAGAATGCTGCCGATATTCGGTTCATTGAGTGTCTTGACAGAATTGCCGAAGTAGCCTTCAACATGGTTAACGGCTTCGTGTTGTCCCACGACCGTGATGCGGTCTCCATATTGCAATCGCAGGTCACCTGTGGCCAACAGCTTCGTATCGCCACGCAGTACACGGCTCACATTGACGCCATACGACTTGCGAAGATGCAGCTCTCCGAGTCGCTTCCCATTGAGTTCAGTGCGCGTCAGCACTAAGATACGGCTCTCAACCAAGGAGTCAATGGCGTTCCAGTCGATAGCTTCCTTGTTCCAATCCTTATTGATTTTCTTGCCGAAAAGGATTTCCATGGCACCCTCATCTTCTTTCGTGGTGATGACAAGCAGGTCATCATTGGCCTTCAGTACGGTCTCCGCAGTGGGCACAATGACTTCATTTCCACGCCAGATACGTGAGATAATGAATTTCAGATGCGTCATACTCGACACTGTAGCAATGTTCTTTCCCGACGTTGCAGGATTGATAACCTCGAATTCGGCAATGTAAGTGTGGTCATTACTGTCGACAGATTGTATCTCAAGGTCGGTTGGTTTGACGAAGAATTTGCGCAGAATGATCATTGCAACGATCACGCCAAGCACCCCCAACGGATAGGTAACGGCAGTGGCAAGGGCCACACTTCCGCTGCTCATTCCCAAGTGGCTCAGTGCTTGAGTGGCTGCACCGAGGGCCGGTGTATTGGTAGTTGCACCGCAAAGCAGACCTACCATGTCGGGCAGGTTGATGCCTGTGAGCGGTATCAACAACAGAGCAAAGAGTGTTCCTACAATGACAACAACAAGACTCCATATGTTGAGTGCCATGCCTTCATGACGCAGAGAACCGAAGAAATTGGGTCCTACATGCAGACCGAGACAATAGACAAACATGGCCAAACCGAAAGTTTCGGCATAGTCAAGTACCGTGGAATCAACGCTGAAACCAAGGTGCCCGGCAAAGATACCCACAAAGAAAACGAATGCAATGCCAAGGGAAATGCCCATCACCTTGAGCTTACCGATGCCTAAACCGCACGCGATAATGATTGACAGAATGACGACGGTCTGAATGGAAGAATGAATGGTAAAGAGATTATTTATCCAGTCCATGTTTGTGTTAGAGAATATTCAAATATTGTTCAAGAGGTATCCCTCGGTTCTTGTCTTCATTGTCCTTGTTGAGGAATATGAGTTGATAGACGCCGTCCATTGCCTTGCGTGTGGCGTCGGTCAGAGGCTCATCGTTGAGCAGATGACCAATGAGAATGGCCGAAAAGATGTCGCCTGTGCCGGGGAAATGCACCGGGATTTCATCATAGTAGAGTTGGAAATACTCATTGCTGATATGGTTATAGCCCACGACAGAGGGCTTCCCGTCGACAGGAATGCTTGTAATGAGCACTGATTTAGTGCCAATCTTGCGCAGAAGGTCAAGCATGTGATAAGCTTCTTTCAGGCTGACGCCTTTACAATCATACGTGCTGTCAGTCAGGTAGCAGGCCTCGGTGAAGTTGGGATAGCATAGATGTGCCACGCTCAACATCTCGCGCATGCTCTTGATTGTGGATGGTGTGACACCGTTATAGAGCTTGCCTTCATCGCCCATGATAGGGTCGACGAAGATTGTTGTGCCTGTAGTGGCCTGCTCAAGACAGTAGCGCGACACGATTTCGGCTTGCTTCTCGCTGACGATGAAGCCTGTGGCAATGGCGTCAAACGTGAAGCCAAGTTCTTTCCATACAGGGAAAACACCGCGTATGTAGTCGGTTGTGTCCATGATGTTGAACTTACCATAGTCGAGCGTATTCGACACTAAAGCCGTCGGAAGATTGTAAGTTGGGTGACCGAAATACGACAGAATAGGCAGCATGGCAGCCGTAGCCACCTTGCCATAACCTGCCATGTCGTTGATCAAAAGAATTTGTTTCTTACTCATCTTGACTTT